>NZ_JBFUDZ010000013.1:0-134082 GCF_056404455.1 Mesorhizobium sp. P2_D1 | reverse complement strand
GGATCACATTATCGACCGAAACTTGCTTGTACATGGAGCGGGCGAGCGCCACGTCCTCGAAGATCGGGATGTTGTGTTCCCGCGCGATCTCGCGGATTTTCAGCGCCACCAGATCCTGCCCCTTGGCCAGCACGATCGGCGCCGAATCCTCGTCACGCACATATTTCAGCGCAATCGAGAAGTGGGTTGGGTTGGCGATGATCAGCGTCGCGCGCGGCACCGCCGTCATCATCCGTTTGCGCGCCCGGTCGCGCGCCAGCGAGCGCAGCCGCGACTTGACGATCGGGTCACCCTCGGACTGCTTGAACTCGTCCTTGACCTCCTGCTTGCTCATGCGCAGGTCCTGCTTCCAGTGGAAGCGCGACCAGACGATGTCGACCGCCGCGATCAGCCCCATGACGAAGACGATCGCCACCAGGATGTCGACGGCGATGCCACGGATGACGAGGCCGAACGCAACTGGATTGGTAATCATGCCGGCGAGCAGTTTGCGGTGGTCTTCCGACAGCGTGAAGCTCAGCACGACAATGGCGAAACCAACCTTGCCGAGAGACTTCAGGAACTCGACCCAACCCTGAATGCCGAACAGCCTGTTCCAGCCCTTGGCAATCGAGATGCGCGAGAGTTGCGGCCGGATCCGCTCGCCGACGAATTGCGGCATGTTCTGGAACACCGAGGCGCCGACACCGGCAACGCTCAACAGCACCAGCAGGCTGACGACGGCGCGGCCCACCTCCAGGAGGACGATCTTGTAGAGCGCGATGACGTCGGTCTCGGTGTCCATCGGCCAGGCTTCCGGCTTCTCCAGGAACATCGACAGAAACATGCCGAGATCGATGATGGCGTCCTTGGCGTAGAAGACAGTGAACACCAGTATGGCGACGAAGGATGCCAGCAGCGCCGTTTCCCGCGAATGGGGCAGCTTGCCCTGTTCGATGGTGTCGCGGATCTTCTTTTCCGTCGCCTCTTCGGTTTTAGAATCCTTGTCGACCGTGTCAGCCATGTCGCGTTCTTAGGCGGCGTTCTGGGTCGAGGGAAGTTCGAAGGCGCCTTCGCGCGACAGCCGGATCGTCGTCGACACGATCGACTTGCGCGCTGCCATGATGTCGGCAAGGGCGACGCCCTCCGACCCTTGTCCGAGCTCGGCTTCGATCATGCGCCGCGACCGCGCACCGATCGCCGACAGCGCCGCCTCGGCAAGCGCGGCCGAAGTGCCGCGCAAGGCCAGCGTGACCAGTTCGGTCGACAGCCCGTCGAACAGCAGCACCCGCGCTTTCTGGGTCAGCAGCGGCAAATCGTCGAAGGCGAACAGGCGAGCGCGGACGCCGTCGAGATCGGGCGTGCCGGCGGCCTCCAGGTCCTGCATGACCTCCTCGAGCAGCGGCTTGTCCAGTTCGTTGAGAACGCTGGCGACGCGCGCCTGCCCGGCCGAAGTGTCCTTGGTCGAGGTTTCCGTCAGCACGCTGCTGCGCAGCCGGTTTTCGACGATCCTGGTGGCGGCGTCCGGAACATTGGCCATCGTCACCATGCGCTTGATGATTTCGCCGCGCGTGGGCTTGGTCAGCGTCAGGAGCACGCTCGCCGCCGCTTGCGGCGCCAGCTTCGACAGCACCATGGCCGCGGTCTGCGGATGTTCGCCGGCCAGAAAGGCGCCAAGCCGCGCCGGTTCGAGCTTTTCGAGCTCGGGCCAGATCGGCAGCGGAGCTTCCGGCGCGACTTCGAATTTCTTGTCGCCCATGATCGCGCTCATCTCTTCGGGCGAGAGCGATTCATTGAGGATGGTGTCCATCCTGTCGGCCGAATCGAGCAACCCCGCCCCTTCGGTGAACTCGGCTTCGAACTCGGCGACGATCCGCTCGAGATCGCTTTGCGGGATGGTCCGCAGCAGCCGGGCGCCCTCGATCAGCGCCTTCAATTCTTCCTGCTTGAAGAATTTCAAGAGACGGCTGGCCGACGGTTTGCCCATCGCCACCAGTATGGCGGCCGCCTTTTGCGCGCGGGTCAAGGTCACCGGCGTCGTCATGCCTCTCGCCTCCGCTGCCACCGGCAAGCACCGCAATCCATGTCTAGGCGCCCTTCGTGCCGGCGATGATTTCGGTCAGCCTGATGCCGAAGCGCGACGGATCGCTTTCCAGCACGGTGATCTCGCCGCGTGCGATCTTGCGGCCGTTGACCACGACGTCGACAGGTTCGCCGATGCGCCGGTTGAGCCCCACCGTCGACCCCTTCTGCAGCGCCATCAGGTCGGAGACCGGCATCTCCGTGCTGCCGAGGATGATCTGGACATCGACGGGGATGTTCATGATGACGCTCGAATTGGCACCGGAAGCGGCCCGGAACGCCGCATCCGGGCGCTGCTCCTCTTCATGCAGGACCCCGCGCAATTCTTCGATGGCGCGGTCGAGCTGCTCGTCGGGCTGGTCGAGGTYGGCTTCCGCCTTGGTCTGGGCCATGAATCGTCTCCAAATGCTCAGGCGCGTCCGGCGGCAGCCGGCATCAGCCCGTCGATAAAATCCTGCCCGGCATCGTAAGGATGCCTGATTCGGACGGTGTAATTCTGACCCAGTTTGCCGAACTCGCATACGAACAGGGTCTTGCCGCGCGCGCTGAGACGCGCCTGCGACCGTGCCGTTTCCTCGAATTCGATGACCTGGCCGATTTCGAAATCGGCAAGGTCGCCGAGTGTCAGTCGTGCAAGCGGCATGGTGGCCTCTAGTGCCACCGTGGATCGCATCACTTCTTCCGAAAAGCGCGCGCGCCAGCTGGCGCTGTGATCGTCCTGGCTGACACCGGCGGCGCTGTCGCGGCTGGCCAGCACGATACGCTGCGGCATCGTCACCGTGACGGTGCCGCTATCGGCCGGCGTCGAGATGCCAAAGACGATGCGGACTGCAGCGCCGTCGCGCAGCACGTGCCGTTTGGCTTCGGTGCCCGACGTCGCCCGCGACACGGGCAGGCGCAGATCGAGCGAGCGCCGTCCAGATCCGTTCAGGGCCTGTGCGACCTGCTGGAACACCATGGTCGAGACATCGATCTCGATCTGCGACAGATCGCGCTCGATAGGCGATGCCGGCATCTCCGGGTCGCCGCCGAACAACGTACAGACCGTGATCGCGATCGCCGGCGCATCGATCACCACGGTCATGGCATCGGACGACGTGGCTGATGCGACGATGGTCATGGCAAACGTATCGCCGGCATGCGAGCGCGCCTCCGCGACGCGGCTGATCTCGACGGCCCGGAGATCGACGGTGACCGGAACGCCAAGCTCACTGGTCAGGCTCTTCTGCAGCAGCGGCGCGGCGCGCTCGGCCATGCCCCGGCCGGTGCCGATGACCTGGGCGGCCTCGCCGCTGTCGCCAACCAGGCGCTCGATGATCAGCGAGCGGGYTTCCGAGGGGCTTCCCGGGCTTGTCATGACAATGCTGGGACCGATCTCTGGCGCATCGCTCAGGCAGCCTTCTTCTCGGCAGTGCCGGTGTTCATCGTGCTCTGCTCGACGGCGTCGATCGTCGGCCGCTCATAGGACGAGATGGTCTTGCGGCCAAACTCGATCGCCACCTGCGGCAGTGCGCCGTTCATGTAGGCCAGCAGTGTCTGCTTGACGATGATGTAGAGGCGGTTGTTCTTCTCGCGCACGGTCTTGATCTTGGTGGCGACCGGCCCGACCACCGCATAGGACAGGAAGATGCCGAGGAAGGTGCCGACAAGGGCCGCGCCAATCAGGCCGCCGAGGATTTCCGGCGACTGGTCGAGCGCGCCCATCGCCTTGACCACGCCAAGCACGGCGGCGACGATGCCGAGCGCGGGCAGGCCGTCGCCGACCGCCACCATCGCGTGATAAGCCTTCATCTTGTCGGACTTGATGGTCTGGATTTCCTCGTCCATCAGCGCCTCGATCTCGTGCGAGCGGGCATTGCCGATGATGATGATGCGGCAGTAATCGCAGATGAAATTCATCAAATCGTGGTTCTTGAGCACGGTCGGAAAGGCCTGGAAGATCGCCGATTCCTCCGGATTGTCGATATGCGCCTCGACCTCGCTGCGCGATTTCGAGCGCAGCTCGCGCATCAAGCTGTGCAGCACGCCGAGCGTTTCGAGGTAGTTCTGTTCCTTTGGCACCGCCTGCTTGAACGCCTCGAGGATGGCCTTGCCGGTATCCTTGACCGTCTTCATCGGATTGGCGACCAGAAACGTGCCGAACGCGGCGCCGCAGATGACCACGGCTTCCCACGGCTGGACCAGCACATGAAGATGGCCGCCCATGGCCATGAAGCCGCCAAGGACGCAGCCGAGCGTCACCACCAGTCCAATCAGAATGCCCACAACAGGTCCTTCCGCATTTCACTTCGGAAGCAAGGGATAGCCCCCGTGCCTTGTGTGAGGCTTGAATCGAAGCCGCTGGATTGGATTCAGTTTCGCGCAAGGAAGTGGGGATATTGTGCCGGCATAGCTTCGGCCGGAGGCACGTCTTTGCTTAATACCTTTACCAGCTACCAGCTCATTACCAAGGACATCTCGAAATCGCTCGACAGGATCGAGCAGCAGCCCGTCGTTGACCGCGATACCAAATATTATCTCGCCAACATCACCAAGGTGAAATCGATCGACGATTTCGTCAAAAATGACCGATTGTTCAAATATGCCATGAAGGCCTACGGGCTCGAGAACATGGACTACGCCAAGGCCTTCATGGTCAAGGCGTTGAAGGAAGGCGTCTCCGATCCCAACAGCTTTGCCAACAAGTTGACCGACAAGCGCTACGCCGAGTTTGTCAGCGCCTTCAACTTCGCCGCCAACGGCGCCGATGCGACCATCTACAACAAGACGCAGCAGATGGTGACCAAGAATTACGCCACGCAGGCGGCAATCGCCGGCCTCGATCCGAACTCAGACTATGTGAAGGGCGAGACGACATATTATCTCGCCAACATCACCAAGGTGAAGTCGATCGACGACCTGATGTCGAACAACCGGCTCTACACCTACGCCCTCGCGTCATTCGGCCTCGACGCGGCGACGCAGAACAAGGATCTCATCAAGCGGGTTCTGCAGGGCGGCGTCCGCGACCCCGACAGCGTCGCCAACAAGATGACGGACAAGACCTACGCAGCACTCGCCTCGGCTTTCAATTTCGAAGCCAATGGCGAGAACGCCACCACCATCGTTTCGGCGCAGCAGCCGACCGTCGACAAGTACATGCGCCAGACGCTCGAAGAGGATGCCGGCAACACCAACCAGGGCGTGCGGCTGGCGCTTTACTTCGACCGCAAGGCGCCGACCATCACCAGCTGGTACGACGTGCTGGCTGACACCGCCCTTGCCAGCGTCGTGCGCACCGCGCTCGGGCTGCCCGATTCCTTCGCCACCGCCAACATCGACAAGCAGGCGCAGCTCTTCGAGCAGAAACTCGACATCTCGAATTTCACCGATCCCGAGAAGCTCGGCAAGTTCCTGACCCGCTTCACCAGCATGTACGAGATAAACAACCCGACCTCATCGGCGGTCAGCTCGGCCAGCGTGCTGTTTGCCCAGCCGATCACGGTCGGCATCTCCACCGACCTGATGATGGCCATGCAGAAATTGAGGTTCTGAGACCATCATGCGGGACAGCCTGTACGTCGCCCTTTCCTCGCAGATCGCGCTCGAGCGTCGCCTCGACACGATCGCCGACAACGTCGCCAATGCCTCGACGATCGGCTTTCGCGCCACCGGCGTGAAATTCGAGGATGTCGTCTCCGGCACCGGGCCGAAGTCGGTATCCTTCGCGTCTTCAGGCAAGACCTATCTTTCCGGCGCGCACGGCGCCTTGACCGAGACCGGAAATCCGTTCGATTTCGCCGTCCAGGGCGATGCCTGGTTCGCCATCGATACGCCGGTCGGCACCGTCATGACCCGCGACGGGCGCTTTTCGATGAACGAGAATGGCGAGCTCATGTCGATCGAGGGCCACCCGGTGCTCGACGCCGGCGGTGCGCCGATCCAGCTCGACCCCCGCAACGGTCCGCCCAAAGCCGGGGCCGACGGTTCGCTGCGCCAGAACGATCAGCTTGTCGGCTCCATCGGCCTCTACAATTTCGATCCGGGCGAGAATTTCGTCCGCTACGGCAATTCAGGCATCATTCCGGCGCGCACGCCGGAGCCGGTCACCGATCGCTCCGATACCGGCATCGCCCAGGGTTTTCTCGAAGAATCCAACGTCAATCCGGTGCTGGAGATCACCCGGCTGATCCAGGTGCAGCGCGCGTTCGAAAACACCGCGGCCCTGATGCGGCAGACCGACTCCTCCACCGACGAGGCGATCAAGACGCTCGGCTCGAAATAGTCCATGTCGCTCGACCAGCCATCCCTGCGCGCACCCGAAAGACAGCTCCAGCCGGCTCCCGAAGACCGGCTTGCCGCGCTGGAACGGGTATGGCGACGTTTCGCCGGCACCGAAGCGCTGCTCAAGCGCGGCGGCCGCGTCGTCGAAGTGACGTCCACGCACTACAAGGTGCGCGGCCTTTCCGACTTCGCCAGGCTGGGCGACATTGTCGAACAGCGCGGCCATGCCGGCGCACGCCGTGGCGAGATCGTCAAGATCAGCCGTGACGAGGTCGTCGTGGCACCCTTCGAACGCAGCGCCGATGCCGGCATCGGGGATGCCGTGTTCCGTCGCGGTCCGCTCGCGGTGGCGCCGCACGCCTCATGGCGCGGCCGCACCATCGACGCGCTCACCAGGGCGATCGATGCCGGCCCGTCACTGGTCAGGGGTGACGACCTGCCGAGCGGTACACGGACCACGCCCGGCGCCATGGCGCGGCAGCGTGTCGGCACCGCCTTCATGACCGGCGTCAAGGTCATCGACATCTTCACGCCGCTTTGCTTCGGCCAGCGCCTCGGCATCTTCGCCGGCTCCGGCGTCGGCAAGTCGACGCTGCTTGCCATGCTTGCCGGCGCCGACGCCTTCGACACCGTCGTCGTGGCGCTGATCGGCGAACGCGGTCGCGAAGTTCGTGAATTCCTCGAGGATACGATCGGCGACAGCATGGCCAAGACCGTCGCCGTCGTCGCCACCAGCGACGAGAGCGCCATGATGCGCCGGCGTGCACCGGACACCGCCATGCGCGTCGCCGAGCATTTTCGCGACCAGGGCCACCGCGTGCTTCTGGTGCTGGATTCGATCACCCGCTTCGCCCACGCCTTGCGCGAGGTGGCGACGGGAACCGGCGAGCCGCCGGTCGCCCGCGGCTATCCGGCCTCGGTGTTCACCGAACTGCCCAAGCTGCTCGAGCGCGCCGGACCGGGCGCCGAAGGCCCCGGGGTTGAAGGCAAGGGATCGATCACCGCCATCATTTCCGTGCTGGTCGACGGCGACGACCACAACGACCCGGTCGCCGACTCCGTGCGCGGCATCCTTGACGGCCATGTCGTGCTCGACCGTGCGATCGCCGAACAGGGCCGCTATCCGCCGGTCAATCCGCTGTCGTCCATATCGCGTCTTGCCGGCAAGGCCTGGAGCGCCGAACAGCGCGTGCTGGTGACGAGGCTGAAGTCGATGATCGCCCGCTTCGAGGACACGCGCGACATCCGTTTGCTGGGCGCCTATCAGGGCGGCGTCGACGCCGAGCTCGACATTGCCGTGCGCCAGGTGCCGCTGATCTACGAGGCCCTGACGCAATCGCCCAAGGACCGTCCGTCCGCCGAACCGTTCTCCGATCTCGCCCGTCACCTCAAGGGTAAGCTGAATGCCGATGCAGGAGACTGAACGCCAGTACACCGAGCGTATCCTGCGCGAAATGATCGCGGAGGCCAACGCTGCGGAACAAGCCAGGGCTGACGAAGCCAGATTTGCCAAGGCAAAGGCTGCCCGCGCCATAGCAGCGAAAGCCGAGGCTGTTCTAGCCCGGGCCGCCAAGCCAATCCTGCCCAGGGCTGCCAAGCCAATCCCGCCGAGGGCTGCCAAAGCCGAGCCTGTTCGGTCCAAGGCTGCTGAGCTCGCCCTGCCCAGGGATCCCCAGGCAGAGGCTGGCGAGATGACCCAAGCCAGCCGCGAGTCGCTGATCGACGGCCTGTTCCCCCGCACCGAATGGCCACAGCCGCCAAAGGCACAGTTTCCCAGGCTGAAAAAACAGTCCGACCGCCGCAGCGATTTCGTCGTTGCCGCGCTCGGCCTCACACTAGGGCTGATCTGCGCCCTGTTTCCCTGGTACATCTTCTTCAACCAGGAACAGTTTGGCGTCCAGGCAATCAAGTTCGGCGGCACCGGCACCAATTCGGGACGGGCGGGCGGCGGCGTGGTCGCCGAACGCAGCGCGCCGCTGACGGTGAAGGACGTTCCGGCGGCCAATCTCGATCTGTTTGCCACGGGAACGGTGCAGGATGACGCCAATCCCGCGCCCGCGCCCGACGAGCAACCCTTCCCGGCCGACGCCGAGAAATTCCGCATGGTTCATGTCGCCAACGGTCGCGCCATGATCGAGGACGATGCCGGTCTGTGGATCGTCCAGCGGGGCTCGATATTGCCCGACTCCAGCCAGGTGTCTTCCATCGAGCAGCGCAACGGCAAATGGGTCATGGTCACCAGCACCGACCAGGTGATCGAACTCTCCAGGTAACGCCCCGTCTCGGCGTCCGGCCATCCGCAAGGTCCGCGCAAGACTGGCGGCCTAGTCTTCGGGAACCCGCCCGGAGATTCCCATGGAGCCCGTTTCCCTTTTCGATCTCGCCGCCAAGCAAGCGCAATGGCTTGCCGTGCGCCAGTCCGCTATTGCCGGCAACATCGCCAACGCCAACACGCCGGGCTACACGGCAAACGATGTCGAGCCGTTCGAAAAAGTGCTCGACCGCACCGCGGTGTCGCTGCAGGCCACGCAGGCCGGCCATCTCGGCAACGCCGCGACCAATGCCGGCTTCACCGTCAAGCCGCAGGAAGATGACGGCGTTGTGATGCCGTCCAAGAACTCGGTCGTGCTGGAAGATCAGCTGATGAAGGCCGGCGAAGTGCGCCGCTCCTTCGAGCTCAACACGGCGATCGTCAAGGCGTTCCATTCGATGATGATGATGGCGGTGAAGAGCTGACCATGGACGCGCTGATCTCAGCCCTCAAAGTCGCAGCATCCGGCCTCGGCGCCCAATCGGAGCGCTTGCGTGTGGTTTCGGAAAACCTGGCCAACGCCCAGTCGACCGGCACAACGCCAGGGTCCGATCCCTATCGCCGCAAGACCATCAGCTTCGTCTCCGAGCTCGACCGGACCTCTGGCAGCTCGACGGTCGAAGTCAACTCGATCGATCGCGATCCAAGCGACTTTCCCGTCGAGTTCCAACCCGGCAACGAGGCCGCCGACGACAAGGGTTATGTCAAGATGCCCAACGTCAACGTGCTGATCGAAATGGCCGACATGACCGAGGCCAACCGTTCCTACGAAGCCAATCTCCAGGTCGTCAAGCAGGCGCGCGACTTGATTTCCATGACCATCGACCTGATGAGGAACCAGTAATGATCAGCGGTATCGGAGCCCTTCAGTTCAAGTCCGCGGTGGGTGGCGACGACGCTGTGACAAGCCTGCTCCAGGGCGGCTCGACCCCCTCGGCCGGCGGCAATATCGGCACGTCCTTCGCCGAGGCGCTGAGCCAGGCGGCCTCCAAGACCGTCAGCACGATGCAGAATGCCGAGCAGGTATCGGTGCAGGCGCTCAAGGGCGACGCCGACACCCGTCAGGTGGTCGACGCCGTGATGAGCGCGCAGCAGGCGCTTCAGACCGCCGTCGCCATCCGCGACAAGGTGGTTTCCGCCTATCTCGAAGTCAGCCGAATGGGCATCTGAGGAATTCCGCCATGAAAGCACTCGCCATCGCCGCCACCGGCATGAATGCCCAGCAGACAAACCTGGAAGTCATCGCCAACAACATCGCCAACATCAACACCACCGGCTACAAACGCGCACGCGCCGAATTCTCCGACCTGCTGTACCAGGTCGACCGCACGCAGGGCGTGCCCAACCGCTCCAATACCTCGCTGGTGCCGGAGGGCGTCTCGATCGGCCTCGGCGTCAAGACGACGGCCGTGCGCAACGTCCACACCCAGGGCGAACTGACCAGCACCGGCAACAGTTTCGACCTGGCGCTGACCGGCAGGGGCTGGTTCCAGATCGAAGGCGCCGACGGCGGCACGCTCTACAGCCGCGCCGGCGCCCTCAACACCAACGCCACCGGACAGCTGGTGACGGTGGACGGCGCCAGTGTCATTCCGGCAATCACCGTTCCCACCGACGCCGTCGAGGTTATCGTCAACAAGACCGGCCAGGTCTTCGCCCGCATAGATGGCCAGGCTGACCTGCAGAACCTCGGCCAGATCCAGATCGCCAATTTCGCCAACGAGGCGGGGCTCGCCCCGCTCGGCGACAACCTATTCCAGGAAACCACGGCTTCCGGGCCGGCGAATGTCGGCGTGCCGGGCGATCCCGGCTTTGCCACCATCCAGCAGGGCTATCTCGAGGCCTCCAACGTCGACCCGGTCAAGGAAATCACCGAGCTGATCTCGGCGCAGCGCGCCTATGAAATGAACTCCAAGGTCATCCAGGCCGCCGACGACATGGCCTCGGTCGTTTCCAAGAACATCAGGTAGGGATGATGGCCATGCCGATCTCCTGCTCCGCATTCCGCCGCACCGCGCTTGTCGTTGCGCTGGTGGCCGGCTGCATGCCGGCTTTCGCCCAGGAATCGGCAGATCAATCGGCAGATCAATCGGCCACTCAGATCGCCAGCAACCAACCTGCCGGCGAGGTCGTATTGATTCCCAACCGGGTTATCTATCCCGGCGAGACCATCGAGCTTGGCGCGCTCAAGCGCGTGACCCTGATCGCCGGCAAGCACAAGCCGGACGCGGTCGCCACCCGGGCCGAGGAACTCGACGGCAAGGTCGCCAAGCGCACGCTTCTGCCCGGCCGCTACATTCCCTCCGCCGCCGTCCGTGAGGCCTGGCTGGTCGAACAGGGTGCGTCCGTGCAGGTCTTCTTCATCGCCGGCGGACTGACGATCTCGGCCACCGCGGTGACGTTGCAGCCGGGTTCCGCCGGCGACCTTGTCAAGGTCCGCAACGTCGACAGCGGCAAGATCCTGTCCGGCACGGTGATGGCGGATGGGACCATCCAGGTCAGCGCTTCATGATGCGCGGACTTGCTCTGATCCTGGCAGCCGTGCTCGGCCTGCAGCCGGCGCTGGCCGACGGCCTGACGCCCAAGGCCAAACGCGAGCTCGCCGCCAAGAATGGCGGCGTCTACGACGATCCCGAATACAATCCGGCCACCACCAGCCGCATGTTCCGGGTTTCGTCGGGGCCGAGTTCGCTGCCGCCGGGCCAGGTCGCCTCGCGCATCAAGGACATCGCCCAGCTGCAGAGTTCGCGCGACAACCAACTGGTCGGCTACGGCCTGGTCATCGGGCTCGCCGGGTCGGGCGACAGCCTGCGCAACTCTCCGTTCACCGAACAATCGATCCGCGCCATGCTCGAAAATCTCGGCATCGCCACCGAAGGCGGCAGCGCACGCGCCAAGAATGTCGCCGCCGTCATCGTCACCGCCAACATGCCGCCCTACGTGCAGTCCGGCGCCCGCATCGACATCGACGTCTCCTCGATGGGCGATGCCACCTCGCTCGCCGGCGGCACGCTGATCATGACGCCTTTGAAGGCGGCTGACGGCGAGATCTATGCCGTCGGCCAGGGCTCGGTCATCGTTTCCGGCTTCACCGCCAAGGGACAGGCGGAGCAGCTGACGCAAGGCGTGCCGACTTCCGGCCGTGTGCCGAACGGCGCCATCGTCGAGCGCGCGGTCCAGGCCGAGTTCGACGATCAGGCGACGCTGACCCTGCAATTGCGCAACCCCGATTTCTCGACCGCCATTCGCATCGCCGACGCCATCAACGACTACACCAGCCAGCGCTTCGGCGCGCGGGTTGCGGCCGAGCGCGATTCCCGCACCGTGCAGATCAGGAGGCCGAAGGGTGTTTCGGCGGCCCGCTTCTATGCCGAGATCGAAAACCTGGTGGTCGAATCCGACACCCCTGCCCGCGTCGTCATCGACGAGCGCACCGGCACCATCGTCATCGGCAACGACGTCAAGATCTCGCGGGTTGCCATCAGCCACGGCACGCTCACCGTGCGCATCACCGAAGCGCCGCGCATCGTCCAGCCCGAGCCTTTTTCCAGGGGCGAGACGGCCGTCGAGCCGTTCACCGCGATCGACGCCAGCCGGCCCGATGCCCGCGTCGCCGTGCTTGACGGACCCGATCTCGAAACGCTCGTTTCCGGCCTCAACCGTCTCGGCGTCAAGCCGGACGGAATCATTGCCATTCTGCAGGGCATCAAGTCGGCCGGCGCCCTGCAGGCCGACCTGGTTCTGCAATAGGCGATGCCGATGACGCGCTCCCTCTCACGCCAAGAAAGACGCCGCGCCGCCGCAATCCTGTTCGCGGCCAGTGTTGTCGCCATGTCCTTTGCCGCCGGCACGGCGCGCGGCGAAGAAACGGTTCGCCAGGTCCTGCCGGGCGCGCCGGCGGCCGAGCCACCGCAGCAATTGACACGGGAAAAGGCGCCGGATCAAAGTGAGATCGAGCGCTTCTGCTCCAACATCGCCGACGCTGCCCGCGACCGCCGCTATGCCTTGCAGGCGGAAGAGATGAAGCAGCTGCAGGCCGGCATCGACCAGCGCATGAAGGCGCTGGAGGAGAAGCGGGCCGAATACGAGACCTGGTTGAAGCGGCGCGAGGTTTTCCTGGCCCGGGCCGAAGACGGCGTCGTCCAGATCTATGCCGGCATGAAGCCCGACGCCGCCGCCGAGCGGCTGGCCATCGTCAACGCCGACCTGGCGGCGGCCATACTGATGAAGCTCGATTCACGCAAGGCGAGCGTCATCCTCAACGAAATGGACCAGAAGGCGGCGGCGACGCTCACCGGCATCATGGCCAGCGCGGCCCGAAGGGTAGATCCGTCATGATCCGCAAGATGCTCGTCGTGTGCGCGGTCGCCGGGCTGTCCGGTTGCGGAACCAATCTGAAGGAGGTCGGCAAGGAGCCGGCTTTGTCCCCGGTCGGCTCCGGCATCGACGGCGGCAACACCTCGTCCCTCTATCGCTATCCGCAAACGCCGCCCACGCCGGTCAAGAAATTCTCCTTGTGGGATGACCGCCAGAGCCGGCTGTTCACCGATCCGCGGGCGCTGTCGCAGGGCGACATCCTGACCGTCAAGATCAAGATCAACGACAGGGCCAACTTCAAGAACCAGAACGACAGGAGCCGCACCGCCAACCGCAAGCTCGGCTACGACCTCAGCGCGCAGTGGGACAACTGGAGCACGGCCGGCAAGGGCACCGGCGCTCTCACCTCCGCCACGGACACGACGGCCGACGGCGAGATCAAGCGCTCGGAAACGCTTGAACTCAATGTCGCGGCCATCGTCACCGATGTCCTGCCGAACGGCAATTTGATGATCACGGGATCGCAGGAAGTGCGCGTCAACGCCGAGCTCAGGGTGTTGACCCTCGCCGGTATCGTGCGGCCGGCCGATATCGGCGCCGAGAACACCATTCCCTACGAACGCATCGCCGAAGCGCGCATCTCCTACGGCGGGCGCGGCCGCATCACCGAGGTCCAGCAACCTGCCTACGGCCAGCAGATTCTCGACCAGGTCCTTCCGTTCTAGGATTGGGGAACACGGCACCGTGGCAAACGTCGAACAGGTCCAGCCGCGCAAGGGTCCCTCCTTTGCCATCCAGGCCGTCATGCTGCTGGTTGTGACCGCGGCCGCCATCGGCATGGGCTGGATGTCCGGCGGCTATCTCAAGGGCGTCGGGGCACCGGCGTCGGTGCCGGTCGCGCCCGAGAACGAAGGCAAGACCGCACAGCCCGCCGCGGCCGGTGAGCCAGGCGTGGGGCCGACGCTCGTCGTGCTGGCGCCGATCACCACCAACATCGCCTCGCCTGCCGATACCTGGATCAGAATGGAAGCGTCCGTCGTCTATGACGGGCCGCAGCCCCAGTCCATGACGGATGACATCCACCAGGACCTTCTGGCCCTGGTGCGCACCTTGAAGATGCATCAGATCGAGGGTGCCAGCGGTTACCAGCACCTGAAGGCCGATCTCGAGGAACGCGCCTCGATCCGCAGCCAGGGTCACGCCAAGCAGATTCTTATCAGGACATTGCTGCTCGAATGAGAAAGTTCCTTCTCGCCACGGCGATGATCGCCGCCGCCACCTCCGTCGCGGCCGCGCAGCAACTCGACCTCGGCGGCATCGGCAAGGCCGATGGCACCACCGTCGGCTACATCATCCAGATGTTCGGCTTGCTGACGGTGCTGTCGGTGGCGCCGGGCTTGCTGATCATGGTGACGAGCTTCACCCGTTTCGTCATCGCCTTCTCGATCCTGCGCGCCGGTATCGGCCTGCAGTCGACGCCCGCCAACCTCATTCTCATTTCACTGTCGCTGTTCATGACCTTCTATGTCATGGCGCCGACCTTCGATCAGGCCTGGAACACCGGCGTCAAGCCGCTGATGGACAACCAGATCACCCAGATCGTAGCCTTCGACAAGATTTCGGATCCATTCCGCACCTTCATGCTGCGCAATGTGCGCGACAAGGATTTCGACCTCTTCGCCGATCTCGCCCGTGAGCGCGGCCAGACCGTTTCGCGCGACACCGTCGACCTGCGCATCCTGGTGCCAGCCTTCATGATCTCGGAAATCCGGCGCGGCTTCGAGATCGGCTTCCTGATCGTCCTACCATTCCTGGTCATCGACCTGATCGTCGCCACCATCACGATGGCGATGGGCATGATGATGCTGCCGCCGACGGTGGTGTCGCTGCCGTTCAAGATCCTGTTCTTCGTCCTGATCGACGGCTGGAATCTGCTTGTCGGCAGCCTGGTGCGCTCCTTCAACTGAGCGCTGGCAACTGATCCCTGGCGGCTGGTCGCCATCGCGCGTCTCCAGCGCAGAATTCAAGCAATATATTTTCGATTAACCGTCCGGTTTAGCCCTTTGGTAGGGACTTGCCCGCATATTCGCTCGCAGATGGCGGGTGATCGATTTCGAAGATCATTGGCATGATGCCGCACCGTCATACCGGGAGACCCGGTATGTCAAAAAAACACCTGTAAAATCAAGGTACGAGTAGCATGTCCAGCATCATGACGAACTCCGCCGCGTTGACGGCTCTGCAGAGCCTTAACGCCACCAGCAAATCCCTCCAGGACACCCAGGCCCGCATCTCGACCGGTTACCGCGTTTCGCAGGCCTCGGACAACGCCGCCTATTGGTCGATCGCCACCACGATGCGCTCCGACAACCAGGCAATGTCCACCGTTTCGGACGCACTCGGCCTCGGCGCTTCGAAGGTCGACACCGCCTACACCGGCATGAACAGTGCGATCTCCACCATCAACCAGATCAAGGCCAAGCTGCTGGCATCCTACGGCCAGACGGACGCCTCGAAGGAAAAGACCCAGGTCGAAATCGCCGCCCTTCAGGACCAGATGAAGTCCTTTGCCACCGGCGCCACCTTCTCAGGCACCAACATGCTGTCCGTAGACAGCGGCGCAACAGCCACGACGGCAGCCGATGTGAAGATCCTTTCGGCCTTCAACCGTGACGCCGCCGGTGCGTCTTCGATCTCGACGATCGACGTCAAGGTGGAAAACATCAAGCTCTATGAAGCTGGTACCACCGCGACACTCAACAAGGGCATCCTGGACTCGCAGCGCACGGGTTCCACCGGTGTGGCCACCCTCACGGCCGTTGCCGTGACCCTGGGCGCCGCCGCAACGGCCACCGACACCTACTCAGCCGCCAGCCTGAAGATCTTCGACACCGCAACGGGCAAAGCCGCGGGCGACGATCAGATCAAGCAGATGATGACCGTCATCGACTCCGCGCTCGCCGACATGACCAACGCCGCCACCACGCTCGGCGCCGCCAAGAGCAGTATCGACCTGCAGAAGACCTTCACCTCCGACCTGRTGGACTCCATCGATCGCGGTGTCGGCCAGCTCGTCGATGCCGACATGAACAAGGAATCGACCCGTCTGCAGGCCCTGCAGGTCCAGCAGCAGCTCGGCGTCCAGGCGCTGTCGATCGCCAACGGTTCGTCGCAGTCGATCCTGTCGCTCTTCCGCGGCTAATCGCCTACGCCTGATCACAGTTCGCACTAAATATCGGGCCGCGCCAAAAGCGCGGCCCGATTTGCGTTTGCTCGACTTGCCTTTGCAAGCCTCGCACAATGCTCGTTCCTTAACTCTCAAACGCCAGCTTTTAACAGGCTGTTAACCATGCCGCGCTAGTTATGGTTAACCATTAGCTTACGACCGTTGGCGAATCGGTCCGACCGGCACGATGCCACCCGTTGAACAGGCCTGTCCGGCATGTCTGAGCATGTCGGTTTTTGAGAAGGAGCGACTTTCTTGGCGAGCATCATGACAAACGCTGCGGCGTTAACCGCACTTCAAAGCCTCAGCGCCACCAACAAGTCACTCGAACAGACGCAGGCTCGCATCTCGACGGGCTACCGGGTCTCGCAGGCCTCGGACAACGCCGCCTACTGGTCGATCGCCACCACGATGCGCTCGGACAACTCGGCCCTGTCGACGGTGCAGGATGCACTCGGCCTCGGCGCCTCGAAAGTCGACACCGCCTACACCGGCATGAACAATGTGCTGACCACGATCGGCCAGATCAAGACCAAGCTGCTTTCGACCGTCGGCCAGACGGATGCCGCCAAGGCAAAAACCCAGACCGAGATCAATGCGCTTCAGGCGCAGATGAAGTCCTTTGCCGATGCGGCGACCTTCTCCGGCTCGAATTTCCTTGCGGTGACCTCCAAGCAGACTGCCGCCCCCAATGACGGCGTCCAGGCCGACTCCCAGATCGTGTCCTCGTTCAATCGCTCCTCGTCGGGCGCCGTCTCGATCGGAACGATCGACATCGATGTCGAGGGCACCAAGCTTTTCGACTACGGCCTTGCCACCGAGGTCAAGAATCGCGGCACCCTCGATCGCCAGACTTCGATTTATGCCACGGGGGCCGCCCAGACCCTGTATGACAACGCCTATGCGACCGCGCTCGCTGGCGGAGCAACGGACATCGCGGCAAACACTGCTGGCCAGGCAGCGGCGGGAGCGGTCGTCCCCAAGGTCGACAACATCTCCGCCTACAACCTCGACATCACCGCGGCCGGCGTAACCGACGACATCATCACCCAGATGGTGACCAGGATCGACAAGGTTATGGCGCAGTTGACCGATTCCGCAACCATCCTCGGTTCGGCCAAGAGCAGCATCGACCTGCAGAAGACCTTCACCCAGAGCCTGATGGACTCCATCGACCGTGGCGTCGGCCAGCTCGTCGATGCCGACATGAACAAGGAATCGACCCGGCTCCAGGCGCTGCAGGTTCAGCAGCAACTCGGCATCCAGTCGCTGTCGATCGCCAACAGCGCTTCGCAGAGCATCCTGTCGCTGTTCAAGAACTAGTCGCGGGCGCCACCGGCACCGTCCTTTTCGCACTCCGATTAACGGGCCGCGCCGCAAGCGCGGCCCGATTTCATTTTCGCACAAGCTTCGAAGACTACTGTTCCGGCGGACAGTCATGCTGGGAGTCGTCGAACCGTGCCGGAACAGATCCAGAGCATCATCTCGAATCTTCGCGGCTTTGGCGTCAAGCGCCTTGCCATGCTGGCTGGCATCGCCGTTCTGGTGATGGGCGTCATCGGCATCGCCTCGGTCTATCTCAACCGTCCCGCCTACGACACGCTCTATGTCGGGCTCGACCGCGCCGACGTGAACCAGATCGGCCTCGTGCTGGGCGAAGCCGGCATCGGCTTCGATGTCGGCGCCGACGGAACCTCGGTGCTGGTGCCGGCCGGCACAACCGCGCAGGCGCGCATGCTGCTTGCCGAAAAGGGCCTGCCGACCAGCGCCAATGCCGGCTACGAACTGTTCGACAATGTCGGCTCGCTCGGCCTCACCTCCTTCATGCAGCAGATCACCCGCGTGCGCGCGCTGGAAGGCGAGATCGCCCGCACCATCCAGTCGATCTCAGGCATCAAGGCGGCGCGTGTCCACATCGTCATGTCCGAACGCGCCAATTTCCGCCGCGACGAACAGCAGCCTTCGGCATCGGTGGTCATCCGCTACGCCGGCATCGACGCCGAGAAGAGCGCCATGTCGATCCGCCATCTCGTCGCCGCCGCTGTCCCTGGCCTGTCGGCCGACAAGGTGACGGTGCTCGATTCCAGCGGCAATCTGCTGGCCGCGGGCGATGATCCTTCCAACACCAGCGCCGCCCGCACGCTCGGTGTCGAGCAGACCGTCGAGGCGCAGATCGGCGACAACATCCGCCGTGCGCTGACGGCCTATCTCGGCCCCGACAACTTCCGCGCCAGCGTCAAGGCCGAGGTCAACACCGACACCCGCCAGACGGAAGAAACCATTTTCGATCCGAACTCACGCGTCGAGCGCTCGGTGCAGTCGGTGCGCGCCAACGAAAACAACAACCAGAAGCAGGCCTCGACCCCAGCCAGCGTCGAGCAGAACCTGCCCGAGACCCAGGCAACCGCCACCGACGGTCCGCAATCCTCCTCGCAGAACGACCGCAAGGAAGAGATCACCAACTACGAGATCAACTCGAAGAAGATCGCCACCGTCTCCAACGGATACACCGTCACCAAGATGTCGATCGCCGTCGTCGTCAACCAGCAACGCCTGGTGACCATCCTCGGCAAGGACGCCACGCCGGAGCAGATTGCCAAGCGCGTCGCCGAAATCCAGAAGATGGTGACCTCGGCCACGGGCTTCGACGACAAGCGCGGCGACGTCATCGACGTCTCTGCGGTCGAGTTCATCGACGGGCTGGACGGCGAGGCGATCCCGCAGGCTGGGATGCTCGATTCCATCGGCCAGCATGCCGGCACGCTGATCAACGCGGGCGCCTTCATCGTCGTGGTGTTCCTGGTCGCCTTCTTCGGCCTGAGGCCGATGGCGGCGGCGCTGACGGCAAAGGCGACGCCGGCCCTGGCAGGCCCCAGCTACGAAGACGTCCAGCGCTCGCTGCCGACACCCGAAGCAAGCGCAAACGCCGAAAGCGCTGGCGTCGGCGCCTTGCCCGGTGCGCGCCCCGGTCCGACACCGCTCGACGATCTTCGCCAGAAGATCAGGCCGGCGCCGCAGGAGCGGCTTGCCCGAATGGTCGACCTCAACGAGGAGCGCACCGCGCAGATCCTGCGCAAATGGGCCGCTCAGGAAGTCGCGGCTTAAACCATGCCCTCCGTAGCCCTTTTCGACCTTCTGCCTGATTTCGGTACCCGCACGCAAAGTTCCGGCCAGCCCCGGGCCGCGGCCGATCCCGAACACAAGCCCGACGCGCCGGCGCCGCAAGCCGATATCGGCACGCTGATCGCGGAAGCGGTTGCCCAGGCCGAGGCGGCACTCGATGCACGCCTGTCGATTGCCCATGAAGCCGCGCTCGAAGCCGAACGCCAGGCCAATGCCGAGGAAGCAAGGGTATTTCTCGAAAGCCTCGGCGACGATGTCGGCAAGGCTGTCTCGTTGCGCATCGATGCCATGGAGGCGCGCGTGACCGGGCTGGTCGCCGCCACCGTCGCCCGCATGATCGGCGGCATCGTCAGCGACGATCTGCAGAAACGCTCGATCGAGGCGCTTGCCGGCGCGATACGCGAAGCGGTCGGCGATGCCGAAGCCGTGCGCATCGCCGTGCACGGCCCACTCTCGCTGTTCGAAACGCTGAAGGCATCGCTCGGGCCCCGCGCCGCCAATCTCGACTTCACCGAGACGCCAGGCTTCGATCTCACGGTCGCCATCGACGAGGCGGTGTTCGAGACGCGCATGGCCGAATGGTCGACGACCCTTTCCGAGGTCCTGGCATGAGCGTCGCTGATGCCGGACACCAGGAGATCATCATCGTTCGTCGAGGTCACGACGACCATGACGATGCCCACCATGGCGGCGTCTGGAAGATCGCCTTCGCCGACTTCATGACGGCGATGATGTGCTTCTTCCTGGTCATGTGGCTGATCAATGCCGCCAACGAGCAGACCAAGGCAGCCGTCGCCAGCTATTTCAACCCGGTCAAGCTGGTCGACCGCAATTCGAGCCGCAAGGGTCTGGAGGATCTCGGCGACGGTCCGCGCGCGATGGGGACGACGGCCGACAACCCACAGAAGGCGACCAACAAGGCCGGCCAGGACGGCGATGGCTCCGCGGACCGCAAACAGGAGAAGCAGGAACTGCCGCAGGCGGAACACTCCGACGAGCATCTGTTCGCGGACCCCTACGCGGTGCTTTCGGAAATCGCCACCGATACCGGCGTCATGCAGAATGTCAGCCAGAAGGGCGATGGCGGCGCGCAGGCTGCCGGCCCGGCGACCGGCGCTTCCGGCGGCGCCTCCTATCGCGATCCGTTCGAGCCTGATTTCTGGTCGCAGCAGGTGGCGGCGCCCGGCGCCGAAGCCAGTGCCCAGCGAGCCAAAATCGAGGGCGATGCTGCCAAGCCCGGTGACAAGGTTGCCGAAACGCAAGTGCCCAAGGTCAAGGCCGTGCCACCCGTCGCGGCCGCACCTGTCGAACCGCCGGCAAAGGACACGACCGGCAAGCAAGCCGCGAGCCCCGACGCGGCAACGACGAAGGCCGGCGACACCAAACCAACAGACACGAAGCCAAGCGACGCGAAGCCGGGCGAGAACAAACCAGACGACACCAAAGCCACGGACGCAGCCAGGGCCGAGGCCAAGGCGCAAGAGGAAGCCAAGCCCGACACCGGAGAGAAGGCGCCGACCGCCGCCGTCGTCAAGGCTGCCGCCGACGTCAAGCGGCAGTTGGCCGATGCCTTCAAGCCGGGCGACAAGCTGCATGACGGCGTCTCGGTGGAAGCCACCGACAAGGGCGTCGTCATCTCGATCACCGACCAGCTCGACTTCGGCATGTTCGAGGTCGGCTCGGCGCTGCCGCGCCGCGAACTGGTGCTTGCGATGGAAAAGATCGGCCGCATCGTCAACAGCCAGAAGGGCACCATCAGCATCAACGGCCACACCGACGCACGGCCATTCCGCAGCGACAGCTACGACAATTGGCGGCTGTCGACGGCGCGCGCGCATTCCGCCTACTACATGCTTGTGCGCGGTGGAGTCGATGAACGCCGCATCACCGAAGTCGCCGGTTTCGCCGACCGCCAGCCCAAGGACCCGGCGAATCCATTGGCGGCTGTGAACCGCCGCATCGAAATCCTGATGGCAGCCGGCGGATGAGGCGGGCGGCCGTCACCTGCCGGTTGATTGGCCTGTTGCTGCTGGCCGGCGGATATCCGTCAGCCGGCTTCGCCCAGGACGCGTTGCAGCCGTATCAGCTGGTGCGCTCGTTGCAGCTCATCCAGGACCGCATCGCCGCTGGCGATCATGCCGCCCTGCCGATGCAGGCCAAGCTGCTCGAGATGGTGGATGCGCGGCTGCGCGCGGCGGATGCCGAGGATTTCAAGGATCCCAAGAACTTTCGCGCCCTGCTTGTCTACGGCATGAGCGGCGGCAATCCGGTGACTGTCGAGGCCGCCACGTCGCGCGCCACGACGGACCCGCAAAGCCTTGCCGTGGCCAAAGGGGTTATCGACTATCTCAATGGCCGGCCCGGCGAGGCGATCGAAGCGTTGAAGCCGATCGATCCGATGACGCTGCCTCCCGACCTAGGCGCTTTCCTTGCCCTGGTAAAAGGCTCGCTGCTTGCCGGCGACCAGCCGGCTGCGGCGCTCGGTTTGCTCGACGAGGCAAGATTGCTCAGCCCCGGCACGCTGGTCGAGGAAGCAGCACTGCGCCGTTCGGTCGGCATTGCGGGTGCGCAGGGTGACGCGGCACGCTTCGCACGCGCGTCGACCCAGTATGTCGAGCGCTACCTCTATTCGCCTTATGCCAGCCAGTTCGCCGACTCCTTCGTCTCCGGCGTCATCGCGCTGCATATGTCGATCAGCCAGGACAAGCTGGCCGACATCACCTCGATGATGGATCCCGAGCGCGAGAAGGTGATCTATCTGCGCATCGCCCGCCGTGCCGCAATCGACGGTCTGAACGACCTGTCGGCCTTCGCTTCGGCGCGAGCCGAGCAGGGTCGCGACGGCAACACCAACCAAGACGATCCGCGCGCCCTGCTTTACGCCAGTCTTTCCACCGTCACCTCGGGCACCATCGAAGACGTGCGCGCCAAGCTCGGCAAGATCGACCGCAGCAAGTTGTCGGAAGGCGACCGCGCCTTGCTCGACGCCGCCCAGGCCATTGCCGGCGAAGTCGTCGCCCCGCCCGCCCCCCTCCCCGAGGAAAAGCCAGTTCCTGTCGCGACCGAGCGGCCGCCAGCGCCTGAAACCGTCGCGGCGCAAGGCGCCGACGCCAGCGGGCTGCCACCCGTCGAAGGCGCCATCACCGAGCAACCCGCCGTCACTGCCGCCTCCGGCGGACCAGCCGCCAGTGTTCCGGAAACGCCGGCGGCTGCGGTTGCACCTGCCGATGCGGCGACCGTCGTGCAGGCGTCAGCGCCATCGCCCGCGGCCAGTCCCGAGCCCACCGACCCGACCGATGCCGCCATGACCAGAACACGTCGACAGCTCGACCTGATCGACCAGATGCTTGGAGCCGCCCCCAAATGACCACCAGCCTCGGCTCAGCCTTGCCAGGATTTGCCACCGCGCGCGCAACGCCGGAGCAACCGGCGGCGAACGGCAAGAAGGACAACGCAGGCTTTGGCAAAATCCTGCATGGCGAGGCCAGTCCGGGCCGCCCGGAACGGCATCCGACGACCGAGGCGGGATCGCGCGAGCAGCGCTGGGGCAAGCTCGCCGCCAACCTTGCCGGGCATGGCGGCAAGGCCGAGCCGACACCGGCCGATCCCGGAAAGATCCTCTCGGCCAAGTTGCCGGCCGTGAAGAGCGGCGAGGACGATTTGGAAGCCAAGGACGATTTGGAAGCGAAGTCGGACAAGGACGATGCCGACTCCGAAGAGACGGCGCCTGACGCGGATGCCGTGCCGCTTCAGGACCATCTGCCGCTGCTGATCGCGTTCCATGACCTGCGCCATTTCTCGACATCGACCAAGGCAAGCGGGCGCGACACGGTTAACGGCGAGAGCCCACCGGACCCGGCGCTCAACGCGCAGGCTCCGCTCCCAAAAACCTATCGGTCGAAGTCCACGGCCGGAAACGAAATCGTCGAAACCAAGTCGAAGCCGGAGCAGGTGTCGATCGTCGACGGGCCTTTGACAGAGCTTGACGGCCAGCCGCCGAGCGCTGCCGGCGTTGCCTCCAGCGCGCCGAAACGCGACACCGTCGTAGCGGCCCAGAAGCTGCCGGACGCCACAACCGCCGATGTGCCCGGCGTGCAATCGAAACACGCCGCGCCGGCGATGAAAAGCATCGAGGATGTCCAGTCCTCGTTACGGCCCGAAGCCGGAAAACAATCCCTGTCCGCCACACGCATCGACGTCGTGTCGCAACAGAGCTTCCCGGCGCCACCGCAAAGTCCCATCAGCCAGGCAGCCCTCAATGTGGTCAACGCCATAGCCGCTGATGGCGGCCCGCAAAAGGCCCTTCCAGCCTCATCCGCGGCCACCCAGCTGGGCAGCCCTGTTGCCGTTCCGACACATGTGTTGAAGATCGAACTTCACCCCGCCGAACTCGGCATGGTGACGGCCAACCTTCGCCTCTCGGGAGAACAACTTTCGATTGAATTGAAGCCCGCAACACACGACGCTTATCGTCGTTTGTCCGCCGACAGCGAGGCCATCGCCAAATCGCTGCGCGGGCTCGGCTTCGAGGTTGACAAGGTTACGATCCTACAACCTTCGGTAGCGGCTCCTGCTGCAACCCGCACCGATGCGACCGCCCCTTTGCCGAGCGCGTCGGGCCGCGATCCATCATCCTTCCAACCTGGAAACCCGGGCAGCGGCAATGGTGGAGCGGGTGGTCAGCACCCGGGTCAGCAATCCTCAGGAAACCGCAATGATGACGCGCAGGACTACAGCCGCGGCACTTCACCTTCTCGCGAGCGCGCTGGCGGCGATATGTTTATCTAGCGCGGCAGGCGCTGCCGCTGCCGCCACCAACCCTTGCGAGCCGGAGATCCTGCGTGCCGCCGACCGCTATGGCGTGCCGGCCGGCATCCTCTATGCCGTCGGCCTGACGGAGACCGGAAACAAGGGCAGCCTTCAGCCCAACGCTTTGAATATAGAAGGAAAAGCGGTCTTTCCGAGAAGCCGTACCGAGGCCCTTGCCGCCTTCGCCAATGCCCGGCGCGAAGGCAAAACGCTCATCGATCTGGGCTGCATGCAGATCAACCATCACTACCACGCGTCGCATTTCCGCAGCGTCGAGGACATGCTCGATCCGCGTCAGAACGTCGACTATGCGGCGCGCTTCCTGGCCAGCCTCCATGCCCGTCACGAGACCTGGTCGATGGCCGTCGCCCGCTATCATGCCGGTCCCGACAACGATCCGGCGCAGAAGATCTATGTCTGCCGCGTCATTGCCAACATGGTCGCCACCGGCTTTGGAAAATGGACCGCGAACGCCCGCGGCTTCTGCAACCCGTAGGCGTAGCTTCGGCATCCAATACGCCCTTCGCGCCGTCCTGCATTGTCGTTTTGACTTGGCCAGAACTTGCCGCCGAAAGCATATCTGGTTGCAGGCTAATGCAACCGGCGCGATTCCAGACTCCCAAGAAACTAGCTACAAGAAATGACGGTTGTTCAGGATTCTCGCCAGCGGATACGCCTTTTCTCACGGGGCAAATGATTTGATTCGGAGGCGGGCCGATGATTGTAATCGTTGACGAGCGCGAGCTCGTAACAGAGGGATACAATTCACTTTTCGACCGTGAGGGTGTCGCCTGCGCAGGCTTCGCGCCGGGCGAGTTCGGGGAGTGGGTAAGCTCAGCGGCGGACACCGACCTGAGGTCGGTCCGAGCCTTCCTGATCGGCGACTGCCGCGAAGGCTCGATCTCTCCCCGTCAGATCCGCGACCGCACCGGCGCACCGGTCATCGCCTTGAGCGAACAGCACTCGCTGGAAAACACGCTGCGGTTGTTCGAGAGCGGCGTCGACGACGTCATTCGCAAGCCCGTGCACATCCGCGAGATCCTCGCCCGCATCACCGCCATCCGCCGCCGCGCCCAGGAAGATGTCGCCTACACCGAGATCGGCGCCATGCGCATCTTCATGGATGGCCGCGACCCCGAGATCGACGGCCAGCCTTTGCCCTTGCCGCGCCGCGAGCGCCGCATCCTCGAATATCTGGCCAGCAATCGCGGCCGCCGCGTCACCAAGACCCAGGTTTTCAACGCCATCTACGGCATCTTCGACGAAGAGGTCGAGGAGAACGTGGTGGAAAGCCACATCAGCAAATTGCGCAAGAAGCTGCGCGAGAAGCTGGGCACCGACCCGATCGATTCCAAACGCTTCCTTGGCTACCGGCTCGTCTTCTGATGCAGCCCCGCGCCAGCCTCGCGCAAGACAGGATGCGTAGCCTCGTAGCCAGTGGCATCCGCATTGGAGCCAGCGGCATCCACATYGGGGAGACGTTTCGATGAGCCTCTACGGAATGATGCGAACCGGCGTTTCCGGCATGAATGCACAGGCAAACCGGCTGTCCACCACGGCCGACAACATCGCCAATTCCGACACCACCGGCTACAAGCGATCCTCTGCTGAATTTTCGTCGCTGGTCATGCCGAGCACCGGCGGCGCCTACAATTCCGGCGGCGTCACCACGACGATCCGGCAGGCGGTCAGCGATCCGGGCGTGCTTCAATACACGACCTCGGTCTCCGACCTCGCCGTCAACGGCGACGGTTTCTTCGTCGTTCAAGATCCAAGCGGAACACCTTTCCTGACCCGAGCTGGCGCCTTCGTACCGGATGCCGAGGGCAGACTGGTCAACGCGGCCGGCTTCCAGCTGATGGCCTACAGCTACGCCAACGGCGTGCCGGCGGCGACAGTGAACGGCTTCGAGGGACTGACCCCGGTGCTCATCTCCGACCAGGGGATGACGGCAACGCCGAGCACCCAGGGTACCTACAGCGGCAACCTGCCGGCAGGCGCGACGCCGGTCGCCGCCGGCAATCTGCCCACCACCAACGCCGCGGGCGCGCAGTACACGTCGAAATCCTCGATGGTCGCCTACGACAATCTCGGCAACAAGAAGCTGCTCGACGTCTATTTCACCAACACCGGCGCCGGCACCTGGCAGGTGGCGGTCTTCGATCAGTCGAAGGCCACCGCCGGGACGTCGTTCCCTTACACCGGCGGCGCATTGGGCTCGGCCAACCTGACCTTCGACACCACCACCGGCAAGCTCACCGGCGCCGTCAACAGCGTCGGCCTGACGGTGCCCGGTGGCGCCGCCTTTTCGCTGGACCTGTCGGCATTGACCCAGCTCGGCGCCGGATTCACCGTTTCYGATGCCCAGGTGAACGGCAACGCACCGAGCACCATCGACAAGATCCAGATCAGCAAGGACGGCACCATCTCGGCGCAGTACAAGGACGGCTCCACCAAGGCGCTCTACAAGATCCCGCTGGCTGACGTGCAGAGCCCGGACCAGCTCAACGCGCTGCCCGGCAACGTCTACGCACAGGGCACTGAATCCGGCGCGGTCCGTATCGGCTTTGCCAATGAGGGCAAGGCCGGCTCCATCATCTCCGGCGCACTCGAGAATTCCAACGTCGATATCGCCGAAGAACTGACCAACATGATCGCGGCACAGCGCAGCTACACCGCCAATTCGAAAGTCTTCCAGACCGGTTCCGATCTGATGGACGTCCTTGTCAACCTGAAGAGATAAAACGGGCACCGCCCGTGAAAGACCCGCATGTCGTTGTCCACTGCACTGAGCATCGCCCAATCGGCGCTTATGAACACCGCGCGGCAGACCAGCGTCGTCTCGCGCAATGTCGCCGACGCCGACAATCCGGACTATTCGCGCCGCCAGGCCGTCGTCACAAGCACGGCGCCGGGCGCGCGTTCGGTTGATATCCGGCGCGCCGCCAACGACCTGCTGTTCCGCCAGAACCTCAGCGCGCTGTCGGCCTGGAGCGGCCAGAACGCGCTCTACAGCGGCATGGATCAGCTGGGGGTATCGGTCAATGGCGTCGACAATGCGTCCTCGCCCTCGACCGCGATCGGCAATCTGCAGCAGGCGCTGCAGCTCTACGCCACCTCGCCGTCCAACCAGAACCTCGGCGCCAGCGTCGTCGACGCCGCCAGGCAGGTTGTGCGATCCCTGAACGAGGGCTCCACGGCGATCCAGGATTTCCGCACCCAGACCGACGGCCAGATCGCCACCGCGGTCGACGACCTCAACTCGCTGCTCAGCCAGTTCCAGGATGCCAACACCGCGGTCATTTCCGGAACCCGTTCCGGCACCGATGTCTCCGATGCGCTCGACCAGCGCGACGCGCTTTTGAAGAAGATCTCGGACTATATCCCGGTCTCGACCTTCACGCGCGGCGACAATGACATGGTCGTCACCACTGGCGACGGCACGACCCTGTTCGAAACCATTCCGCGTACAGTCAGCTTCGCGCCGTCGGCCGGCTACACCGCCGGTGCCGCCGGCAACGCGGTCTATATCGACAATGTGCCGATCTCGGCGGGAGCCGGCGGCAACACCAGCGCCAGCGGCAAGCTCGCCGGCCTGCTGCAATTGCGCGACAGTGTCGCCTCAACCATGCAGAGCCAGCTCGACGAAACCGCGCGCGGCCTGATCACGGCTTTTGCCGAAACCGCGCCTGCGCTGCCCAATGCCGCCGGCCTGTTCACCTGGTCCGGTGCGCCGGCGGTGCCGGCAGCGGGCACGCTGGTCAACGGCCTTGCCGGATCGATCAGCGTCAATGCGGCGATGGACCCAAGCGCCGGGGGCAATCCGACGCTGCTGCGCGATGGCGGTGCCAATGGTGCCGCCTATGTCGCCAACACCGGCGGCGGCGCCTCCTATGCCGACCTTCTGGTCGCCTATGGCGACCGGCTCGACAAGCCGATGGCCTTCGACCCGGCCGCCGGGGTTTCGGCAACGTCAAGCGTTTCCGACTACGCGGCCAATTCGATCGGCTGGTTCGAGGGCGTGCGCCAGCAGGCATCGACCGCCTCCGACGCCAAGGAAGCGTTGGCATCGCGTAGCGCCGAGGCGCTGTCCAACGCGACCGGCGTCAATGTCGACCAGGAAATGTCCCTGCTGCTCGATCTCGAACACACCTATCAGGCATCGGCCCGGATGATGAAAACCGTCGACGACATGATGACGGCCTTGCTCAACGCGGTGGGATAATCCATGACTTCAGTCTCGTCAGCCGCCATATCGAACGCCATGCGCTCCCAGCAGATGCGCATGCAGGCGGAGCTTGTCAAAGCCACCAAAGAGTCCTCGACCGGCAGGGTCGCCGATGTCGGCCTGGCTCTCGGAGCGCGCACCGCGCAGTCCGTCACCTTCTCGCGCGATCTCGACCGCCTCAACGTCATCATCGACTCCAACGGCCTGGTCGGCTCCCGCTTGTCTTCGACGCAGACCTCGCTTAGCCAGCTCTCGACCGCGGCGCAGTCCTTTCTGTCCGCCCTGACCACCGCGTCATCGAGCGATTCTTCCAACAGTCTCACCCAAGCCTCGGGCAAGGCGACCATCCAGCAGTTGACCTCGATCCTCAACACCAGCGTCAACGGCGAGTACCTGTTTGCCGGCACCAACACCGACGTCAAGCCGATCAACGACTTCACCGCCGCCGGCTCGCCCGCCAAGGCGGCCTTCGATGCCGCCTTCGTCGCCAATTTCGGCTTCACCCAGGATGACCCGGCGGCGGCCAATATCACCGCCACCCAGATGGACGACTTCATCACCAACGACGTCGTGCCGCAATTCATGGGCCCGGGCTGGCAAGGCAACTGGTCGAACGCCACCGACCAGCAGATCGTCAGCCGCATCGCCCTCAACGAAACCACGCCAACCTCGACCAGCGCCAACAGCGCTGGCATTCAGAAGCTCGCCATGGCGGCGGCCATGGTCTCCAGCCTGATGTCCAGCAACATCAGCCAGGCCGCGAAAAACAAGGTTGTCAGCCGCTCCACCGCACTGGTCGGCGAAGCGCTGAGCGGCATTGGCCAGATTCAGTCCGAGACCGGCATCGTCCAGAAGCGGGTTTCCGATGCGAACGACCGCATGAAAACGCAGGTCGACCTTTTCGAACGGCACATTCTCGATCTGGAAGGCGTCGATCCGGCCGAGGCCGCGACCCGGGTTGCCGATCTGACGCAGCACATCGAAACGTCCTTTGCATTGACCGCGCGCCTGCAGCAGCTCAGCCTGTTGAATTACCTGACCTGATAACGCTTAACGGAACGGTAGAGCCCCACCGATGTACCAATTCTCCTACGCCGATATCCAGAGCACCTCCGTCGCCGACGCCAAGGACCGCGAGCGGGAGCTCCTGACCCGTTCGATCGACATGCTGTCGGCGGCGGCCGCCGCCGGCCTCGGCTCGATGGAAGCGGTCGAGGCGCTCCATTTCACCAACCGCGTCTGGACCGCCTTCGTCGAAGATCTCGGCTCCAGCGACAACGCCCTGCCCAAGGAACTGCGCGCCAACCTCATCTCCATCGGCCTGTGGCTGCTGCGCGAGGCAGAGGACATTCGCCAGGGCCGCACCAACAATTTCGAAGGGCTGATCGAGGTGTCCCAGATCATCAGGGACGGCATTCAATGACCAACACGTTGAAGATATCGCTGAAGCCGAACGAGAAGATCTACATCAACGGCGCCGTCATTCGCGTCGACCGCAAGGTCACCGTCGAATTGATGAACGACGTGCAGTTCCTGCTCGAAAGCCATGTGATCCAGGCCGAAGACGCCTCGACGCCGCTCAAGCAGCTGTATTTCATCCTGCAGGTCATGCTGATGAATCCGGCCGGCGCGGCCGAGGCGCGCGACATGTTCCGGCGTTCGCTGCCGCTGCTGCTGGCAAGCTTCGAGGACGCCCAGATCTGCGCTGGACTGAAACAGATCGACCGCATGGTCGGCGAGGATCATATCTACGAGGCGCTGAAGGCCATCCGCGCGCTCTATCCGCTCGAACGCCGCGCGCTTGGCGACAACGACTATGTTCCGGGTGCCGCGCGCCCGTTGGCTGTGGGAGCACGATACTGATGAACGTGGACATGACGACGACGATACCGACTGGCGCCAACCAGGCCAGCCAGCAGACCTCGAAGACAGCGGTCGACTACCAGTCGTTCCTGAAGCTTCTGATCGCCGAGATGAAGAACCAGGATCCGACCAAGCCGATGGATTCAACGCAGTATGTCGCCCAGCTCGCCACCTTCTCGCAGGTCGAACAATCGGTGCAGACCAACACCAAGCTCGACCAGATCATGTCGTCGTCGGCGCTGTCGCAGGCCGATGCGCTGATCGGGCGCTCGATAACCTCCGCCGACGGCAAGACGACGGGCACGGTGGCGTCGGTGCGCCTCGCCAGCAGCGGCCTCATCGCCGTGCTGCAGAACGGCACCGAGGTCGCGGTCGGCCCGGGCGTCTCGATCAAGGCAGCGAGCTGACGCTTCCGGCAGGGCCAGTCCCATGAACGAGGCCGACGCTCTCGACATCGTCCAGTACGCGGTGTGGACGGTGCTTACCGCGTCTGCCCCGGTGGTGCTGGTCGCCATGGCGGTCGGCATCGGCATCGCCCTCATCCAGGCGCTGACGCAGGTCCAGGAGATCACCTTGACCTTCGTGCCCAAGATCGTCGCCATCATGCTGGTGGTGGCGCTGACCGGCCCCTTCATCGGCAGCCAGATATCGGCCTTCACCAACGTCATCTTCGAGCGCATCCAGAACGGATTCTGAGCAAGTCGACGAAAGCCGCGCCGGTCCGTGCCGAACCATCGGGATCCGCGACCGCTGCGGATGGAGACGTGGACCGCCTCTATCCCATTGTTGGACCATGACCTTTTTCGAAAGGTGTTCGCCCTTTCAACCGCCATGCCCTACTTTCGGCAAATGATCTGAGCAAACGGATCGTCTGACGAGCAGGCACGACATGGCAGGGACCCACCGATGATTGACGAAAAGCCGAAAAGCGAGAGCGTTTCGGCGCTGGCGCCCTTCCGGCACGGCATTTTCCGCGCCGTATGGGCCGCAAGTCTTGTCTCGAATTTCGGTGGCCTGATCCAGGGCGTCGGCGCCGCCTGGATGATGACGACGATCGCCACCTCGTCCTATCAGGTGGCCTTGGTCCAGGCTTCGACCACCTTGCCGATCATGCTGTTTGCGCTCGTCGCCGGCGCCATCGCCGACAGTTTCGACCGGCGCAAGGTGATGCTGGTCGCCCAGACCTTCATGCTGGTCGTCTCCGTGCTTTTGACCCTGTTCACCTATGCCGGCCTGATGACGCCGTGGACGCTGCTGGCCTTCACCTTCCTGATCGACAGCGGCACGGCGCTCAACAGCCCGTCCTGGCAGGCCTCCGTCGGCGATATCGTGCCCCGCAACAAGGTGCCGGCCGCCGTCGCGCTCAACTCGATGGGCTTCAACCTGACCCGCAGCGTCGGCCCGGCGATCGGCGGCATCATCGTCGCCGCCGCGGGTGCGGCGGCGGCCTTTGCGGCCAACGCAGTGAGCTATATCGGCCTGATCGTCGTGCTGGCGCGCTGGAAGCCCGACCTGCCGGTCTCGACCTTGCCGCGCGAATCGCTGGGCGCGGCCATGGGTGCCGGCCTGCGCTACGTCGCCATGTCGCCCAACATCGGCAAAGTGCTTGTCAGGGGCGCCGCTTTCGGCTTCAGCGCCGGCGCGGTGCTGGCGCTCTTGCCGCTGGTGGCGCGCGATGTCGTCAAGGGCGATGCCCTGACCTACGGCATCATGCTCGGCGCTTTCGGCATCGGCGCGGTCGGCGGCGCGCTGATCAGCGTGCGGCTACGGCAGCTGCTGTCCAGCGAGACGATGGTGCGCTCAGCCTTCGCCGGCTTTGCCGCCTGCGCCTTCAATGCCGCCGTCAGCCATCACGCCTGGCAGACGTCGCTCGGCCTGCTCGTCGGCGGTGCCTGCTGGGTGATCGCCCTTTCGCATTTCAACGTCACCGTGCAGATGGCGACACCGCGCTGGGTGGTCGGCCGGGTGCTGTCGGTCTATCAGACCGCCACCTTCGGCGGCATCGCGCTCGGCAGCTGGATCTGGGGCGTCGTCGCCGATGCGCATGGCGCCGAAACCGCGCTGATCGCGGCCAGCATCGCCATGCTGGCCGGCGGCGCCATCGGCTTGTTGCTGCCGCTGCCGCAGCAGCAGGTGCTCAATCTCGATCCACTCAACCGCTTCAAGGAGCCGCACCTTGCGCTCGACCTGAAGCCGCGCAGCGGTCCGATCGCCATCATGATCGAATACATCATCCGCGACGACGACGTGCCGGAGTTCCTCGCCACCATGGCCGAACGCGGCCGCATCCGCCGCCGTGACGGCGCCCGCAACTGGACGCTGGCGCGCGACCTTGAAAATCCGGCGATCTGGATCGAGCACTATCATACGCCGACCTGGCTCGAATATGTGCGCCACAATGGACGCATCACCCACGCCGACGCCATCATCGGCGACCGCTTGCGGGCGCTGCACAGCGGCGACGAGCTGCCGCGCGTGCGCCGCATGATCGAGCGCCCGACGACCGCGGGCACCGCGCTCGTGATGGCCAAGGGACCGATCGAGCACTAACCGGGGCCACCGTTGGGCGACATGCACTAACCTTCGCCCGACAGGTCCCTGCGCGCCTTGTCGAGTTCCTCGGCATAGCGCCGCATCAGATGGCCTTCGGTCAACAGTCCCAGCACGATGCGGTCAGCGAAATCCTCGACCACGGCGAGCTCTTCAGCGCCGGCGCGCTGGAAGGTCTCGGCGGCGGACTGCACGTTCATGCTCGGCACCAGCACGGCGTCCTTGTACTTGGCAAGATCGCGCACCGCCACCTCGCCATCGGAAGGATCGCTGTGCAGCTCGGCTACGATCAGCACGCCGACATAGTGATCGCCCGCGTCGACGGCAATGATGCGCTGGGCCGAACCGAGCGGCACTTGACTGCGGAAGGCCGCCAGCGTCGTCGAGGCATGGATGGTCTTGATGTCCTTGCGCATCATCGAGCCGACGGTGAGGCTGCGCATCCAGCCGACGTCGTGGGCGCTGCGGATGGTCTCGCCGCGCAGATGGAAGCGCCATGTCGAGAAGGAGTAGCCGAAGGTCTCGCGCACCAGGATCGCCGACATGATCGAAGCCGCCAGCACGACACCGGTCAGCGTCAGGTCGCGGGTCGATTCCAGCGCCAGGAAGGTCATCGTCAGCGGGCCGCCGACGACGCCAACGGCGAGCGACGTCATGCCGACGACGGCGGCAACAGCGGGATCGATGCCGGTGGCCGGCGAGACCAGCGCCATCACACCGGCAAACGCCTTGCCAAGCAGCGCGCCGAGGAACAGCGAGGCGAAGAACAGCCCGCCGCGAAAGCCCGAGCCCAAGGAGATGGCGGAAGCCGCCAGTTTCAACACGAAGACGCTGGCCACCACGGCCAGACCGTAGTTCATCGCGAATTCGCGATGCAGCGCGCCGTGGCCGCTGGACAGGACTTGCGGCGTGATGAGGCCGAGCAGCCCGACAATGACACCGCCAATGACGGGGCGCAGCGACGCATCGATCGACAGCCTGGCAAAACCGCGTTCGATGAGCGTCACCAGATGCATGATGGCGATCGAGGCCGCACCGCCGAGCAGGCCGAGCAGCAGGAACGGCACGTACTGGCTGGCGGTCAGCGCCGGCAGGCCCGAAAGCTCGAGCGGAAACGGCACGCCGCCAAACACTTCCGCCGTCAGCGAGGCTGAGATCGCGGCGGTCATGACAGGCGCGACATTGGCGACCGAATAGATGCCGATGACCAGTTCAAAACCATAGAAGGCGCCCGTCAGTGGCGCATCGAAGGCGGCGGCGATGGCGCCGGCGGCACCACAGCCGACCAGGATGCGGACATCGTTGCGGCGCAGCCGGAAGATGCCAGCCAGCCGCGACGCAAGGCCGGACCCGACCTGCGTGTAGCCGGCTTCCAGCCCGACCGAGGCGCCGAAACCGCTGGAAATCATCGTCTGGCCGGCGATGATGAAGGTGTCGGTGAGCGACATGCGCCCGCCATAGAGCGCGTTGGCCTCGATCGGGTCGATCGGCGTGCGGAATTTGCGCACTCTGAGCCAGATCACCGTCAGCCCAAGCAGGATGCCGCCGATCGCCGGTATCAGCGCCTGCATCGGGTTGGCGAGCGAGAACATGCCGGAAAGCCGGCCACCGGGCTGAACGCCGAACAGCAGCCCGTGCAGGTCCTGCACGATTTGGCTCATCGCCGTGACAAGGATGCCTGCCATCACCCCGACGACACCGGCCAGGATAACCACGGCGATGCCGCGCGCCTCGAGCAGCGGCACCGATCTGATCAGCACCGAGCGCAGCCGGCGGGCGTAGACTTCGCTGTGGTTTCTGGAAAGCACCGGGGCGGCTCGCCGATATCGGAAGAGGCAGTGGAAAGCCCGCCTGATACGCCCGGCGACACGGCATGGCAACCACATTGGCGACAGACAAGGCGCCATTGTGGCATGGGGCGACTGGTCGCGGCCGCGGCTGGCTCTGTTGGAACGCGAACGGCTGCCGTCCGCTGACAGATCGATCAGGTCGGCTTGGGATCGCCGGCCTCATAGAGCACGAGGTTGCGCTCTCCAATGCCAAGTGCCGGCCAGCTTGCACGCCAGTCTGCAAGGTGCGGCGAGCGGAAATGTGCGTCGAGCACTGCCCTGTCGCTCCAGACCTCCGTGACCCGGATGAGCCCGGCATCGAACACGTCCTGCGCATAGGAATATTCGAGGCAACCGGGCTCGGCGCGGCTGGCTGAGGCCATACGCTCCATCGCGGGCTTCGCCTCCCCGAGCTTTTCCGGCGGCAAGCGGATGGTGCCGATAATCAGAAGCATGGGATTTCCTTTTGGAGGCGGCGGTCGAGAGCCCAGTAGCCAGTCTCCCACCCTCGCGCAAGCTTGGCCGGTTAGGCTCACAAGGCTGCCGCGCTGGCAGGCTTGGCATTTTTGGGGACGACATGGCGATCAGCGAAAGCATCCAGCCCGGCGCAGTGGCCAAGAACGGCCGCGACGTCTTCTTCGCCATCGGCATCGTCATCATCCTGGCCGTGCTGTTCCTGCCGATCCCGGCCTTTCTCATCGACATCGGCCTCGCCTTCTCGATCGCCCTTTCGGTGCTGATCCTGATGGTGGCGCTGTGGATCCAGCGACCGCTCGATTTCTCGTCGTTCCCGACCGTGCTGCTCATCGCAACCATGCTGCGGCTGTCGCTCAACATCGCCACCACACGCATGATCCTGTCGCATGGCAATGAAGGCACGCACGCGGCCGGCTATGTCATCGCCGGCTTCTCCAAGCTGGTGATGGCCAGCGACTTCGTCATCGGCCTCATCGTCTTCATGATCCTCATCGTGGTGAACTTCATCGTCATTACCAAGGGCGCCACCCGTATCGCCGAAGTCGGCGCCCGCTTCACCCTCGACGCCATCCCCGGCAAGCAGATGTCGATCGACGCCGACCTCTCCGCCGGCATGATCGACGACAAGACGGCGCAGCTGCGCCGCCGCGAACTGGAGGAAGAATCCTCCTTCTTCGGCTCGATGGACGGCGCCTCGAAATTCGTCCGCGGCGACGCCATCGCCGGCCTCATCATCACCGCCATCAACATCGTCGGCGGCATCGCCATTGGCTATATCAGGCACGGCATGGGCATGGGCGAAGCCGCCGACGTGTTCATCAAGCTGTCCGTCGGCGACGGCCTCGTCACCCAGATCCCGGCGCTGATCGTTTCCTTGGCCGCCGGCCTTTTGGTGTCCAAGGGCGGCACGCGCGGTTCGACCAACCAGGCGGTGTTCGGCCAGCTCGGCGCCCATCCGCGCGCGCTCTACGTAGCGGCATCGCTGCTGGTGCTGCTCGGCCTGATGCCCGGTCTGCCGCTGTTTCCGTTTTTTGCGCTGGCCGCCGGCATGGCCGGCCTCGGCTACATCATCCCGATGCGCCACAACCGCGCCGTCGCCGCCGCCGAAGCGATCAAGGACCAGGAGAAGGCGACCAAGGTCGAAGAGGAGAAGAACTCGGTCAAGGCGTCGCTCGCCACCGCCGAGATCGAGCTGCTGATCGGCAAGCAGCTGTCGACGCGGCTGCTGGTTTCGCATCAGGAACTGGTTTTCCGCATGTCCAAGATGCGCAAGAAATTCGCCACGCAATACGGCTTCGTCGTGCCGGAAGTGCGGGTTGCCGACGATTTCGCCATCCCGCCGAAGAGCTATCAGATCAAGGTGCACGGCACCGTGGTGGCCGAATACCAGATGCGCGTCGGCGAGATCATGGTGCTGCTCGGCAACCGCGACATTCCCGAAATACCGGGCGAGGAAATCCGCGAGCCGGCCTTCGGCATGCGCGCCTATTCCGTGGTCGAAACCTTCGCTGAGGACCTGAAGCGCGAGAACTACACCTTCGCAGATAACATGTCGGTGCTGCTCACCCATCTCTCCGAGGTCATCCGCAACAACCTGCCGCAGCTTCTGTCCTACAAGGATATGAAGGCGCTGCTCGAACGGCAGGACCAGGAATACCGCAAGCTCGCCGACGAGATCTGCACCACGCACATCTCCTATCCCGGCCTGCAGGCGGTGCTGAAGCTGCTGCTTGCCGAACGGGTCTCGATCCGCAATCTGCATCTGATCATCGAGGCGATCGCCGAGATCGCGCCACATGTGCGCCGTACCGAGCAGATCGTCGAGCATGTCCGCATCCGCATGGCGCAGCAGATCTGCGGCGACCTCTCCGAGGGCGGCGTGCTCAAGGTGCTGCGCCTCGGCAATCGCTGGGACCTCGCCTTTCACCAGAGCCTCAAGCGCGACGCCAAGGGCGAGGTGCGCGAGTTCGACATCGATCCGCGCCAGCTGGAAGAATTCGGCCAGGACGCGACCAAGGCGATCAAGAAACATCTGGAAGCCGGCGAGCGCTTCGTGCTGGTCACCGCGCCCGACGCCCGCCCCTATGTGCGCATGATCATCGAGCGGCTGTTCACCACGCTGCCGGTGCTCAGCCACGTCGAAATCGCCAAGGGTGTCGAGATCAGGGTGCTCGGGACCATATCGTGAGCGTTCTCTCGCAAGGCGTCGTCATCGCGGCGTTCCTCGCCTTCTGCCGCATCGGCGCGTGCTTCATGCTGATGCCCGGCCTGTCCAGCGCCCGCGTCCCGGTCCAAGTCAGGCTGTTCGTGGCGGTCGCTGCCACCGGCGGCCTGCTCGCTTTCCTGTGGGATCGCATCTTTCCCTTCGTCGATCCGCGCCCGCAAATCCTGGTGCCGATGATCATCTCGGAACTCCTGGTCGGTGGGCTGATCGGCGCCATGACCAGGCTTTACATGGAAGCCTTGCGCTTCATGGGCTCGGCCATCGCCATGCTGATCGGCTATGGCGGCACCGGCGGACCGGCGATCGAGGAGCCCGAGCCGCAGGCCGCCCTTGCCGCCATCATCTCGTTCTCGGCCCTGTTGATGCTGTTCGTCTTCGATTTCGACCATGAGATCGTGCGCGCACTGGTGACCTCCTACACGGTGGCGCCGGTCAACATCTTCTTCAACCCGCAGGCCGCGCTCGTCGATGTCACCGACACGGTATCGGACACGTTCTTCCTGGTCATCCGCCTCGGCAGTCCGTTTGTCGCTTATGCCATTCTCGTCAATCTGACGATCGGCTTCGTCAACAAGCTGACCCCGCAGATCCCGATCTATTTCATCTCGCAGCCCTTCATCATCGCCGGCGGCATGATCATCTTCTACTTTGCCGTCGGCACCATGCTCTCGCTGTTCGTCGCCGGCTTTGTCGACCTGACATTGGCACGATAGCCATGAGCACGCGCAGGGACCGCCTGAAGAAACTGGTCAAGGTGCAGGAGCAGCTGAAGGCGCTGCACGAAACCCGTCACGCCACCTTCCTTGCCGCGGCCGGCGCCGCCGAGACCGAAGCCCGGGATTTGGTCGGGCATTTCGACCGGGCCGATTCCCTCTCCGGCGTGTTTCCCGATCTCTACCATCGCCGCATTGCCAGCGCGGTCGGGCGCCAGGAGGCGAGCCTCGAAAGCGCCAGGCAGGAAGCCAGCCTCATCGCCGCGGCAACCGCCCGCACCAACATGGTCGAACGCGCCTACAAGGACGTGCGCAACCGCGACGAGCGCGAACGCTCCGACCGCGAGCGCCTCGACCTGATCGCGCAGAAGCGGAGCGCAGAGTAGTGCCGGGGTGCTGATAGTTGGCCCAAATCTGCCAGACTAATCCTCTCAATGTCCGGAATTACGGTTGCGAAGAGCGCCCATCCGCCTGCTGCGGGAATTGCCGGTCGTCGTTCATACTAACTTCAGTGACCAGCTTGCGGCGAAGAGCCATAGTGTAGTCGTTTGGCCCCTTCGGCGTTATGACAAAAGCTTGGGATCCGCCAATGACGAATTTGGCAAAATAGGATGCCAATGGTTGGTCGGGATTCTCATCTTCCGTTGGAATGGCGATCGCGTTGATCGTGTATCCCTTGGCAAGGGCGTTCAGCCTGCTCGGCTGAACAGGAAGCCCGTCATTGTTCTCACCATTGGAAGAGATGTCGATCACTTTCTTGGCCGCCTTTCCAGGAAACTGGTCGAGCAGAAGACTTCCGACGTCGATGGCCGAGGAAACGGATGTTCCGCTTCGTCCTCTGCGAATATTGCCGGTATCGCCTCTCTTGTTGATCACCGACGCAGCCGCCTTGGCATCTTCCAGCCCGCAGATGCTTGTCCATGGCAGCACCATGCGTGTGTGCCCGGGGCTCGACCATTCAAAGTAGGCCACGCCGATGCACCCAACATAATTTCGGGTGATGGCCGCGATGATCTCGGGCGAAGTGAGCGCTGCGGCATGTCCCTCCCGCTGCAGGTCAGCAATCTCCGGATCAATCGAAGACGAGTAATCGACTGCGAATACGACAGCAACATCAACATTGGCGGCATGTGCCTGCAGCCCCCAAAACACCGAGGCGACAAGCGTTCCCGCCAGTCTCAAATATGAGCTGGCCCGCTTTGCCAGCGCTCTGACCGTCGGCATCAGAATGCCGCTGCGTATCACTCGCGCCAGAAAGCTTGCCAGCGCCACCATTACAGTGCCCTCGCGACAGGTCCGGCCGCCGACCGAGACCATGGGCCCTGTGCTGAGTGGCGGTCCGCTTGGCAACACGTTCGCATCACCGGCAAGGCTCATCACGTTCCTCCATTGGATCTGAATTGGCAGCGGGACGATGGCCCGCCCAGGCCGCAGGCGCCGCGGCAAAGGCAGGGGCCACGTGGAAGGGCGGAATCGGGCCGGTCAGCAGGGGCGCGCGCGCCCGCGGCGTTCGGTTCGACATTGCGACGGACAGGATCGCACCGAGAATGATCGCGGCGCCCAGTGCGCCTGCGGGTGAGTTCCGCTCACCGAGCAAGATCGCCGCGCCTAGAGCCCCGAAGACGCTTTCGGCACTGACGATCACGGCGGCATGGCTAGCGGAGGTAAAGCGCTGTGCGGCAATCTGTATGCCGAAAGCGATCGCGGTGGAGAACACGCCGAGGACCGCCAGTTCCGGGCCGGCTGCAAATGCCGCGGCCAGTGAAAGGTTGCCTTGCATTGCCCCGAGCGGCAGGGCGAAGGCGGCGGCGCCGAGGAACTGTGTCGCCGCCGCGGTGAACGGCCGCGCATGGGTCTGCATGTGCCGGCCGAGCTCGACCATCCAGAGCGCATAGCAGGCAGCCGACAGGATGGCGGTGAGATCGCCGCTGCTGAGACTGGCGAACCCGCCGGACAAAAGCAGAGCACCGACCATGGTCAGCCCGGCGGCGGCTGCAAGACTCGCTGTCGGACGTTCGCCGATGAGCAGCCAGGCGGCCAGTGGTGTCATCACAGTTGCGGTGCTCACCAGGAAGCTTGCATTTGTGACAGTGGCGCCGAGATAGCAAAGCTGCTGAAGCGTGATGGAGATGGCAAACAGCGCACCCACCCTGGCCAGGCTGGAGAAATGGCCCGGCCCGGCAGGCAGTCGCCTTTCGGTCAAGACAAAGGGCAGCACCAGCAGCCCACCGATCAGGCAACGCAGGCCGACGGCACTCAGCGCGTCGAGATGAACAAGCACTGTCTTTTGCGCGACATTGCCCAAGCCCCATAGAGCAGCGGCAAACAGCAGCAGCAAATTGGCCCTAAGCTTGGACATACACCGCATCCCTCGGACTAAAGCCCGTCGCGGTTTGCGATGGCTCCAGCCACTTCAGGGCGCCCGGTTCGGTCCGCTACGACCGGTGTTTCGTTCAGGTGCCCCTACTTAAGCGATGCCTTAATTGATCTGCCGTCACAGGAGCGCTTGAATGCGTGGTTCTACCGGTTGCGAAGCGTTAGTTTTGAGTTAGGATTTCGTCAGGCTGGGAAGCTTTTAAGAAAATGCAAAGTGAGGACAGCGTCGCCGCAAGCAAAATCTCACTCTTCGGCGGCTTCCGGATTGAAAAGGAAACTGTCGGTCCACTCTGGTTGACCGGGAAGCGGGGCCCCGCGATCATTGCCTATCTGGCCCGCTGCCCGGGCATGGCGGCGACAAGGGAAAGACTGGCTGATCTGCTATGGGGCGATAGCGACAGCGAACACTCGCGCAACAGCCTGCGGCAAACCCTCAGCGTTCTACGCCGTGATCTATCACGGGCGGGTGTGGATATCGTGCATTCCCGGAGGGAGTTGATCGGCCTCAGGCCGGATGCGGTTCGAGTTGACGTCGAGGAGTTTGAATCCGGGCTCTCCGCGCGTTCCGCGCCGGAACTCGAGACGGCTCTGGCGCACTACACCGGACCATTTCTTGATGGGGTTTATCTGGGGAGCAACGCTTTCGACGACTGGGCGGCGGCTGAACGCGACAGGCTGCTGGGCCGCGCGCTTGAGTCCTTCGAAAAACTCGCCCGCCTCGTGGACACAGAGGCCGGACTCGCCCTGGCGGATCGAGTTCTGGCCATGGAACCGACGCGGGAGGAGTCCTATCGGCTCAAGATGGAATTGCTCGCCGCGTGTGGCCAGCGCGACAGGGCGATAAGGACATATGAGGCTTGCAGGAGCATTCTGAAGAAGGAGTTCGGCGTTGAAACCAGCCCTGAGACGCGGGCGCTTTGGCAATCCCTGCTATCTGCCGCCGACACGACGTCAAATCTGCAACCGGCAAATGGTGCTCCGGCCGGCCAGCGCCCTGGGCGCCCCTCCATCAGCGTTGCCGACTTCGTCAACCTGACCGGAAAGCGAGGCGACGACTTTTTCGCCAGGGGGCTCGTCCAGGACATAACCACGGCCCTCTCCGAGGTGGCCGACTATGTCGTGCTCTCCGCGCTTCCGTCCAAGGACAAGAGCGGCGATGAATCCCAAACGCCCGGAATGCTCCGGGCGCGATACATGCTCAGCGGCAGCATCCAGCGATCCGGCAACGGGCTGAGGGTGAACGTCCAGCTTGTCGATGCTGGCAGCGGCCATAATGTCTGGGCCCAGAAGTTCGACGGCCACTCGGAGAACGCGCTCGAATTCCAGGACCGGATCGCACAGTCGGTTGTGCTGGCTGTGATCCTCGAACTTCAACTGACCAACTGGAAGGTTCGCGACAAGAGCCCGCCGGGCGCCCCTGAAGTGCGCAGGTTGGTGAACGAAGCTCTGATGAAGTATTTTGAGATGACCCGGGACTCACTGTTGGTCGGGATAGAGCTTGCCGAGAAGGCGGTTTCGATGGGCCACGACAACGCCCGTGCACAGCGGACGCTTTCGATTGTAATTTCCATGGGCGTGGCGTTTGGCGCGCTGCCTCGCGAGCCAGGGCAGATCGAGCGTGCGGTTGAGCTTGCGGAAGCAGCGGTACGGGCAGTGCCCGACGACGAAATTGCCCGCTGCATCCTGTCATTCGCTCTCGAAAGTTCCGGCCGAATCGACGAGGCGATCGCCGAATGCCAACATGCGATCAGCCTCAACCCAAGCTATCCGAGTGGCCACGGCGATATTTCGATGCTCTTTGCGTTGCGCGGACAGGTAAGTGAAGCAGTGCGTGAGGCCAACGAGGCAATCCGGCTCGGCACGTATGACGTCATCGACTTCTGGCGTCACCATGGCCTGGCTGTGGCACTGTTCGCCGGCGGAGACGACCGGCGGGCGCTCGAAGTCGCTCGCAAAGTGGTCAGGACAAAGCCGGGCTTCGTTCGTGGCGCCCTTTATTGGGCCGCGGCCGCTTCGGCAACCGGAAACAACGAAGAAGCGACACGGGCCATCCATCATTGCCTGTCACAGCTTCCTCATCTCAATCTCGGTAATGTCTGCCCCGGCTTTGTGCCACGCTATGTGAAGGATCATCATCACGCGAGATTCCTTGAAATGCTGTCGAGGGCTGGCCTTCCTGCTTCCTAGTGGAACCTGGCTACGCGACCGGGATCGTGGCGGCCATCTCGCAGCCGGATTCAGTCCGCGTGCTTGGAACAAATGACGGGCCAGACTGTTCACCTCTGATACGACGCTGACGTGCCCGATGGGTAAGCGGCGATCTTAAGGAGTTCTCATCATGAACATGTCGTCCACGTTTCGTTCAGCCGCCTTTGCAGTCATCGCCACTGCGGGCGTAAGCCTTGCCAGCGCCGCGCATGCCGACAGCGGCACGATCCGCTTCTCCGTCTACAAGGCTGCCTTCTTTGTGGGTGGCTCTGGTGGCGAAGGCACGCTGACATTCCACGGCCGCCGCTATCCCGTCTCTGTCGGCGGCATCTCGGGCGGCCTCGCCTTCGGGGTTTCCAAGACCTACTTCCAAGGTACCGTTCGCCACATTCGCCGCGTCCGGGATGTCACGGGGGTCTATGGGGCGGCGGGCGGTGGCGGTGCGCTCGGCAAAGGGGCCCAGGTGATCGTCATGACCAACGACAAGGGCGCCCAACTCGAGCTCACCGGCAAGCAGGTAGGCATGCAGGTCAATGCCGATCTCAGCGGTATGGCCATTACGGTGAAGTAGGACGTCGCTCCGTTCGGCGTCCCTGCGGTCGGTCCACTATGCTGCATACAACGGTAGGCTTTCTAGCCATGCCATTTAGGAAGCCGACGTTCCGCTTTCGGCCAAAAACGCGACGTCCGAATGGTGGCTTGGCGATGTCCGCAGTTGGCGACGGGACCAAGAAACATGCCTGCGTTCCACCCATGCCCGCCGCGCAAGCCTGCCACAAGCTTGTTGAGGCATGGTCTGGCTAAGGAAAACCGATAAAAGGGCGGACTTTCTTGGCGATTTCTCCACCCAGCGACATCGTTATGGATGTGGCCCGAGCCGTCGACCCGACGGACATCGAGGCCGCCCGCGCCGCGCTGACCAAGCGGGCCGGTGGCGCTGCCGGGACGTTTTCGGTCGACACCGCCGCTTCCGTCGATGCCGGCTCGATCCTGTCGCGGGCCACCGCCGACAAGGCCGCGACGATCGACCCGGCCAAGAAGTTCAAGAAGTTCGAGGCGATGGTGCTGCAGACCTTCATTCAGAATATGCTGCCCAAGGACACCGAAGGCGTCTACGGCAAGGGCCTCGCCGGCGACATGTGGAAATCGCAGCTTGCCGAGCGGGTGGCCGACGTGATGGCCGAACGCGGCGGCATCGGCATCGCCAAGTCGATGCTCGCCGACCACTATCTCGAAGGCAAGCGCGTCGTGCCGGTCGGTCCGGTTTCGGGCGGGCCGGAAAAGACCGAGATCGATCAACAGAGCAGCCTGTCGACCTCGCTGGTCCACGAATTGCAACGCAAGGCGGCCCGGTCGATCACCGGTGACGACACCGCCATCAAGACAGACATCAAGATCTAGGAATGCCCCCGAAACCGGCAGCCGGTTTTGGGAAGGATCATGCCAAAACACTGAGATAGTGCGTATCCGAGTTCAATCTAACCAGACCGGGATTCTCATGGCCGACTTTTCGGAATTCACCGCCAACCTGCCAGCACGCACGACCGCGTCGGAAGCGCCGATCCCGTTCGCCCGGCCGGGCAACCTTGCCGCCATCATCGGCCGCATCGAGGAAGTGGTCGAGGAAGAGACGGCCGGCATCCGCAACGCGACCAACTATGATCTCAAGGCGTCGAACGCCCGCAAGAGCCGCTATCTCTACGAACTGACGCGCGCCATGCGGGGCGGCAGCGAAGCCGAATTCCTTGAACAGCACCGCGAAGGCCTGACCCGGCTGCGCCAAAAGCTGGCCAAGAACGAGGCGGCCATCCTGGCTCACCTCAGCGCGGTCAACGAGGTCGCCAGCCTGCTGCGGCACGCCATCCAGCGCGCGGAAACCGACGGCACCTATTCCGCCGGCGAGTTCGGCTGGATGAAGGCATGATGTCGAACACAATGCCCAGGCAAAAAGCTAGTGCGGCGTTCCCATCGCAAGGGAGCGACAAGGCCTGATGCTCAAGGTCATCGCCATCGCCGTCTGGATCTGCGCCGCTACGCTCGGCGCCGTGTTCTATTCGTTCCAGGCAGCAGGCGAGCGTGGTGTCGGCGAGACACCGAAGCCGATGCTGGGTGGCCTGGACTACGTCAAGACCGACATCATTTCGGTACCGCTGATCCGCGATTCCCAGATCGGCGGCTATTTCCTGACCAAGCTTGTCTACACGGTCGAGCCCGAGCAGATAAAGAAGCTGTCCATTCCAGCGGAAGCGCTCATCACGGACCAAGTCTATACCTACCTCTATTCCAATCCGCAGATCGACTTCACCAATAAGGCGACGATCGACCTCGATGCCTTCCGCGCCGCGATCCGCGATACCGTCAACACCCGTGTCGGCGCCACTTTGGTGCATGAAGTTCTGATCGATCAGGTCAATTTCCTGAGCAAGGACGAAATCCGCGACAACTGGCTGCGCCGCAAGAAAAGCGAGACAGCGGCGGAAATGACCAAGGCATTCAAGGAACATTGAGCTGCCCGGCTCGCCGTTGCGCCTCACGCCGAGACGTCATCCGCTGCGGCGATAGGAACCAGCCACCGGAATCCGCGTTGACGTAAACGTCAATCCAAAGCTATATGCGACCGTGATCGCGAAAGCGCGCGGCATGGAGCTTCGAGCGCCGCTGCGCGACAGATGCAACAGACAGGGGGAACAGCGTGAGCGTTCAGGAGATTGCAGAGAAGATCAAGTCGCGCGTGGCGAGCAGCGGATTCGATCGTTCGGTGAAATTCGACACCGGCGCCGATGGCGTCATCGTCATCGATGGCACAACCATTTCAACCACTGACGGACCCGCCGATTGCACCATCAAGCTCTCGCTCGACGATCTGGATTCGCTGATATCGGGCGACCTGAACCCGACCATGGCGTTCATGACCGGCAAGATAAAGGTCGAAGGCGACATGACCGTCGCCATGGCGCTCAGCCAGCTGATCGGCTGACCGCTTGTGAGACGCACAAAACGCCGCCCGATGGGCGGCGTTTTTGTTTTGAGCCGAAGCCGGGTGGCCGCTTCGGGCAGCCCTTGCAGCTCAGGCCGCCGACGTCAGCTGCTGCGCCTTCAGCTTGCGTCCCGCCGCCTTCAGCGTGCCATGTACGCCGTCAAGCGCACCGTCGACCAGTTCCAGCGCCAAAAGGCGGTGCCGCTCATAGGGGCCGGGCATGGCGAGCGAACCGGTCCTGGCGGCCGAAAACCCGAAGCGTCCGTAATAGGGCGCGTCGCCGACCAGCAGGATCGCCGCATGGCCAAGCCGCGCCGCCTCGGCGATGGCATGACGCATCAGCGCCGAGCCGATGCCGGCACTCTTGAGCGACGGTTCGACGGCGAGCGGACCAAGCAACAGCGCTGCCGGACCGCCCTCGCCCAGCCTGACATCCCACAGCCGCACGGTGCCGGCGACGGCGCCAGACGCATCGCGGGCGACGAAGGCCAGGCCTTCCGAGGGCCGGCGGCCGCGCCGCAGCTTCTCCGAGGACTTCTTCCTGCGCATCGGACCCATGGCGTCGTCGAGCAGCGCTTCGCGGGCTGCAACGTCGGCTGAGGTTTCGGCGACGATGGCAATGGCGCGGGCACTCTCCCCCACAAGGGGGGAGATCGGCCAGACGCCCTCATCGATGAAATTTGCAATGTCCATTTCCGCAATCCCTAGCGAGCGGAGATCTGTTCCACAGGCGAGCCCGGGTGGACGCCAGACGCCCACCTGGGATGATCTGACCGGCTCTTGCGAACCGTCAGATCACGTAGGATCGGAGAGGCTCGAAGCCGTTGAAGGCGACCGCCGAGTAGGTGGTCGTGTAGGCACCGGTGCCTTCGATCAGGACCTCATCGCCGATGGTCAGCGACAGGGGCAGCGGATAAGGCGTCTTCTCGTACATCACGTCGGCCGAATCGCAGGTCGGGCCGGCGAGCACGCAAGGCGCGGTCTCCGTGCCGTCATGCGCGGTGACGATCGGGTAGCGGATCGCCTCGTCCATCGTCTCGGCCAGACCGCCGAACTTGCCGATGTCGAGGAACACCCAGCGCACATTGTCGTTGGCGGCCTTCTTCGAGATCAGCACGACTTCCGACTTGATGACGCCGGCATTGCCGACCATGCCGCGGCCCGGCTCGATGATGGTTTCCGGAATGGCATTGCCGAAATGCTTGCGCAGCGCCGAGAAGATCGCCTGGCCATAGGCCTTGGCCGCCGGCACATCACGCAGGTAGCGCGTCGGGAAGCCGCCGCCCATATTGACCATCTTGAGCACGATGCCTTCCTCGGCCAGCGTCGCGAACACCGTCTTGGCGTCGGCCAGCGCACGATCCCAGGCGGTCAGGTCGGTCTGCTGCGAGCCGACATGGAACGACACGCCATAGGCGTCGAGGCCGAGCCCCTTGGCATGGCGCAGCACATTGACGGCCATCGCCGGCACGCAGCCGAACTTGCGCGACAGCGGCCACTCGGCGCCCTCGCCATCGGTCAGCACGCGGCAGAACACGCGCGCGCCGGGAGCGACGCGGGCGATCTTTTCGACCTCTTCGACGCAATCGACCGCAAACAGGCGGATGCCGAGCTGGTAGGCGCGTGCGATGTCACGCTCCTTCTTGATGGTGTTGCCGAAGGAGATGCGGTCCGCCGGCGCACCGGCGTCCATCGCCATCTCGACTTCGGCAACGGAAGCGGTGTCGAAGGACGAGCCCATCGCAGCAAGGAGGCGCAGGATTTCCGGCGCCGGATTTGCTTTCACCGCATAGTAGATCTTGGAATCGGGCAGCGCCTTCTCGAAGGCGCGGAAATTGTCGCGCACGACATCGAGGTCGACGACGAGGCAGGGGCCGGTCGGACGTCGGGTGGCGAGGAAGTCAAGGATACGCTGGGTAGCCATCGGGGTCTCTCCATCAGCGCCTTTCGGCGCGCAATAAGGCTGCGGGACGCGGGCTGTCGGCCTCGCGAACACGCGGTGGACAAAGGCGGGACGAAAATCCATGGAACCAGCCGGTGGAGACCCCGGAACCATGAAACGCCGTCTCGCGGCGGTGAACCTTGGCCTTGCCCGGCCTCGGTTCGCTTTGTCTGCCTTGGCTTGGATGGGAGACCCGTCCGCACTGCCGGCAATGAAGGTGTGCCTCTTCAGTAACCCCGGTCTTTGGACAACCGGCAGAACACCAGAAAGGCCCGCACCGTCGTTGCTTCAAGGTGTCCTCGGTCTGGCGGTTGGCCGCTAAACCGACTGGAGGGGTTGGCTCCAGTTACCTTACCGATTTCCCTCACCATTCGAGGATCGGCGGACACCCACAGGCACGTGCGACTTTGGGCAAGCGCGATATAAGAGCGTCAGCTTTCACAATCAATAAAAATCGCATCCAAGGTTGTAAAATTTCTGGCATCGAACAATGTTGGTGCGATCGTATCCGGATATCGAACGATGCCAGGCACGCACGGCCCCCTCAACGCCTTTCTCGACGTTCGCCAGATGCCGGTGGCACATGCCGAGCTAGGACCGCTGGCCGGCTTGCGGCTGGCCGTCAAGGACATCTACGACGTCGCCGGCTACCGCACCGGTTGCGGCAATTTGCAGAAATTCTCCGAAAGCGACGCCGCCTCGCGAACCGCGCCGGCCGTGCAGATGATCCTCGATGCCGGCGCGCGTTTCGTCGGCAAGACCCAGACCGACGAACTTGCCTTCGCGCTGTTCGGTCAGAATGCGCATTTTCCGTTTCCGGTGAACCCGGCAGCGCCCGACCGCGTCACCGGCGGCTCGTCGTCGGGGTCGGCTGCGGCTGTGGCAGGCAGGCTGGCCGATATCGCCACCGGCTCCGACACCGGCGGCTCGATCCGCGCACCGGCGAGCTTTTGCGGGTTGATTGGGCTGCGCACCACGCATGGCCGCATTTCGCTCGACGGCGCGATGAAGCTGGCGCCGAGCTTCGACACGTTCGGCTGGTTCGCCGACGATATCGAGACCTACGAGACAGTGGGCAAGCTGCTGCTTGGCCGCGACCCGCACCAGCAAGCGTTGGAGCGCCCGCTGGCGCTGGATTGGCTGGATGGACTGGTCGCCCGCCCAGCACTTGCCGAATATGCTGAGATGAAGGCGCTGGCGAGCAAGGTTTTCGGCGCGCCTGCGACCCCGGCGGCGCCCTTCGCCTCGTCTCCGGATGAACTCTACTGGTGCTTTCGCCGGCTCCAGGCCAGGGAAGCCTGGGCGGTGCATGGCGCGTGGATCACCAGTGGCGAGCGCGACCTCGGCCCCGGCGTCGATGAACGTTTCGGCTTTGGCCGCGCGGTCGACGACCGCACGGCACAGGCCGAGACGGTGCGCCGGCTGACGTTCAGCGCCGAACTGAGTGCCCTGCTCGGCAAGGACGRCTTCCTTGTCCTGCCAACGGTGCCTGGCCCGGCGCCCTACGTGGACAGCACGCCGGAGCAGTTCCAGGCCTATCGCGAGCAGGCGCTGCGGCTTCTGTGCCTGGCCGGCCTATCGGGTTTTCCGCAAATCACCTTGCCCATCGGCTCGGTCGCCGGCGCGCCGTTCGGCCTGTCGCTGCTTGGCCCTTCCGGCAGCGACATTGCCCTGATACGGCTCGGCCGGAAACTTCTCGACGCCGCACGAAAGGCCTGACCATGGACACACTGACCCGCATGCGTGCCTTCATCGATGTGGTCGAGGCCGAGGGCTTTTCGGCGGCGGCGCGCAAGATCGGCCGCTCCAAGGCATTGCTGTCGAAATATGTGCGCGAGCTGGAGGACGAGCTCGGTGCGCTGCTGCTCAACCGCACCACAAGGCAGTTCTCGATGACCGAGGCCGGCCACACCTATTACCGGCGCGCCTCCGAGATCGTGCGCGAGGTCGACAGCCTGGCCGATGCAGTGCGCGAATCCTCAGGCGATGTGCGCGGCCGCATCAAGCTGTCAGCGCCGCGCACCTTCGCCGATGCGCCGATCGGCCAGTCGCTGATCGACTTCGCCAAGCAATATCCCGACATCGTGCTCGACATCCAGCTCGACGACCGTTTTGTCGACCTCGTCGAGGAAGGCTTCGATCTCGCAGTGCGCATCTCGCGGCTGGAGAACTCGTCGCTGATCGCCAGGCGGCTGGCGCCGTTTTCGATAAGGCTGTGCGCCTCTCCCGAACTGATCGCCAAGCACGGCATGCCGACCCGGCCGCAGGATCTCGGCCGCATGCCCTGCATCGTCGACACCAATGGCCGTGGACTGAACAACTGGCCGTTCAAGGGCGAGAATGGCGATCCGGTGAGCGTCGCGGTGTCGGGTCCTATCGAGGTCAACAGCCCGATGACGGCGCGGGCGGCGGCCCTGGCGGGGCTCGGATTTTCCGTCCTGCCGGATTTCATCGCCGCGCCCGATCTCGAAAGCGGGCGGCTGGTCACGGTGCTCGATGACCGCATCCTGTCGGGCGGCGGCATTTTTGCCGTCTACCCGCACCGCCGCTACCTGCCGGCCAAGGTCCGCGTTTTCGTCGACTTTTTGGTGCAGTGGTTCAGGACGCGTGAGGCTGCCTGACCGTTCCAAGCCGCTGCCCGCTTTTGGGCGACACCCACCAGCGGTCCCAATTTCGCCCCCTTTCTGGTAACTCCTCGACATCTCTCCGAGGCCGATGGAATCGCGACCGAGAATGCACCTGAAACGGCACGTAATCATGCTGGCTTCGGCCTTGGCGGCGATCTTTGCCGCCACCGGACCGGCTTATGTGCATCCCCATGTCTTCGCCGAGGCTCGCCTCGACGTGATCCTCTCCCCGGATCACCAAAGTGTGAAGGCGCTGCGTCATCTCTGGCGCTTCGACGATCTGTTTTCCTCGACGGTGATGATGGAGTTCGACAAGAACTCCGACCTGAAGCTCGATGACAAGGAGCTGAAGGAGGTTGCCGACACCGTCCACGCCTCGCTGGCCGAGTTCAACTACTTCCAGCTCGTCACTGTCGACGGCAAGGACGTGGCGATGACGCCGCCACCGCATCTGATGGCCAATTTCGACAATGACCAGCTGATCATCCTGTTCGAGTCCGAGCCGAAGGAGCCGATCAAGCTCAACGGCAAGATCGACATCGGCGTCTACGATCCGACCTTCTACACGGCGATCGATTTCACCGAGGACCGCAACATCACGGTTGAAGGCCTGCCGTCGAATTGCAGCAGCAAGGTTATCCGTCCCGATCCGGACGAGGCGATCGCCGAAAACCAGAAGACCCTGACCGATGCCTTCTTCAACGATCCGACAGGCACCGACATGAGCAAGATCTTCGCCACCAAGCTCGAACTGAACTGTCAGCCAGAAGGATGAAGCCGGTGACGAAACCGTCCCTGCGTTTGGCATTCGGCCTGTTGGCCATCACCTTTGTCATGATGCATTTCGCCAATTCCGCCCATGCCCAGAGTTCGCTCGGCATCGGCGTCAATGACGGCATGGCGCCCACCACCGGCCCGTTCGCCCACATCCTGATGTGGATCAATCTGAGGCAGCAGGAATTTTACCGCGCGCTGGCGACGGCGATGAAGGCGATGCGCCAGGACGGCAGCAAGCTGTGGGTGCTTATCGGCCTGTCCTTCGCCTACGGCATTTTCCACGCCGCCGGCCCCGGTCACGGCAAGGCGGTGATCTCGTCCTACATGGTGGCCAATGAAGTGGCGCTGCGGCGCGGCATCCTGTTGTCCTTTGTCTCGGCACTGCTGCAGGGCCTGACCGCTGTCGCGGTGATGGCGGTCGCCTATTTCGTCCTGCGCGGCACCGCCGTCTCGATGACCGATGCTGCCTGGTTCATGGAAATCATGAGCTTTGTTTTCGTCACCCTGTTCGGTGCCTGGCTGCTGTGGCGCAAGCTCGGCCCCTCCGTCCTGCGCCTGTTTGGCAGAGGCCCCGCCTACAGCCTGTCGGCGGCTCACGCCGGTCATTCCCATGCGGGTCATTCGCACGCCGGCCACTCGCATGGTGGTCATTCGCATGGCAGTCATTCGCATGCAGGGCATTCGCATGCTGACCATGACCATTCGGCGCATGCCCATTCGCACGCGCTGCACGTGCATGACAATCACGACCATGCGCATTCGCACGATCATCACGAGCACGGTGGGCATGATCATGGCGCACACGACCATGCTCATCATGATCACGCGGCCGGCGAGGTCTGCGACACCTGCGGCCATTCGCATGCGCCCGATCCGGCGCTGCTGTCGGGTGACCGCTTCGACTGGCGCACGGCCTGGTCGGCAGTAGCGGCTGTCGGCATCCGCCCCTGTTCCGGCGCGCTGATCGTCCTGAGCTTTGCACTTCTCAACGGGCTCTGGCTCGGTGGCCTGCTGTCAGTGCTGGCCATGTCGCTGGGTACCGCCATCACCGTCTCGGCGCTGGCCACCCTTGCGGTGACCGCCAAGAACTGGGCGGTGTATTTCGCCGGCGACGGGCGTATGGGCAACCGCATCCACTCGATCGTCGAGATCGGTGGCGCCGCGTTCGTCTTCCTGTTCGGACTGCTGCTGCTGTCGGCGAGCCTGGCGACGGGTGGATGATGTTGCGGGTTGGCGACGCTCCGGGTTTAACCCGCGATCTTGCCGCCCAGCTCATCCTCGATATGCGCGCGGATGATCTCGTCAAAGCTCTTCTCGGCGCTGAAGCCGAGCTCCCTTGACCGCCGTGCCTCGAACCGCGTCGGCCAGCCCTTGACGATCGCCCAGATCGTCTCGTCCGGCTCCTTGCGGATCAGCTTCACCACCTTCGATCCGGCGATGCGGTCCAGTGCCTCGATCTGCTCGCCGACTGTGACCGCGACGCCGGGCATGGTCAAATTGCGGCGCGGCCCGACAGCGTTGCCGTCGATCTCCGCCGCATGGATCAGGAAATTGACCGCCGAGCGCGGGCTGGCATGGGTGTGCATGACCGAGCGCGGCACCGGCAGGATCGCCTCATGGCCGCTCAGCGGCTCGCGGATAATGCCGGAGAAGAAGCTGGAGGCTGCCTTGTTCGGCTTGCCTGGCCGCACACAGATGGTTGGCAGCCGGATGCCGATGCCGTCGAAGAAGCCACGCCTGGAATAATCGGCGAGCAGCGCTTCGCTCATCTGCTTCTGGGTGCCGTAGGAGGTCAGCGGCGTCGGATGGAATTCATCCGGGATGACATCCGGAAACGGCGCGCCGAACACCGCGATCGACGAGGTGAAGACGACGCGCGGTGCAAAGCCCGCCAGGCGGATGGCATCGAACAGCGCCCGCGTGCCGTCGAGATTGACGCGGTAGCCTAGATCGAAATTCGCCTCCGCCTCGCCCGACACGATGCCGGCGAGATGAAAGACGACATCGGGGCGCGACCCGACCAGGCGCTCAGTGGCACCCGCCTCGGCGAGGTCGCCGGTGTGGATGGTGACGCTGACGCCGTCCATGCTAGGTGCCTGCGGCGGCACGATGTCGTGCAGGTCGAGTGCTGCGATCTTGCGGCCGCGCAGCGTGCCGTCCTTGGCCAGCCGGGCAATGAGCTTGCGGCCGACCATGCCCGCGGCGCCAGTGATCAGAATACGCATGTCGAAATCCCTTATTTACCCTGGTTTTTGCGCTGGTTGCGGGCCCGCAGCCAGAACACCGAGAAAAACGCCAGCACGAACACGATGCCAAAGGCACCGGCCAGCACGGTCGAGAAACTGCCAAGCGCCAGCATCACCGTCGGCAGATAGAAGGCGGCGATACCGAACAGAAGCATGATCCACGCTGCCGCGATGGCAGCATTCCTGGTGTCGCGGTCCATTATGCTGCACCCGGGCAGCGGGTCTTCATCAAGCTGGTTTTCAAGGCTTTGGGACTCCTGGGCAGGACCAATCGATATCAATCGATCAGGCCTGGTGATGATGGTCGTGATGCGCGGCCGCACCATGCTCGTGATCATGATCATGGTCGTCGCCATCGTCGGCGCACTGTCCGAATTCCGGTTCCACGGTGGCATGGCTGATGCCGTGCTTGCTGGCAAGCCGCTTCTTGATGGTGCTCACCGCCTGAAAGGCATCGACGCCTTCGGTAAGGCAGGCATGCAGCGTCGCCATGTTGCTCGTTCCGTCGAGCGACCAGACATGCATGTGGTGCACTTCACGCACTCCATGGACCGTCGCCTCGATATCCCTGGCGATCAGGTCGCGGTCGAGGCTCGGCGGCACGCCCTCGAGCAGGACATGGGCGGCGGCGCGCATCAGCGACCATGCCGTTGACAGGATCAGCAGCGAGACCAGGACCGACAGGATCGGGTCGATCGGTGTCCAGCCGGTCGCCAGGATGACCAGCGCGGCAACGATCGCCGCCGCCGAGCCGAGCAGGTCGCCGAGCACATGCAGCATGGCGCCGCGCATGTTCAGGCTTTCGCGGTCGCCGCCATGCAGCACGAGGAAGGAACCGATATTGACCAGCAGGCCGAGGACCGCCACCACTAGCATCGGTCCGCCGAGCACCGGTGTCGGCGCCAGCAGGCGCCCCCACGCCTCGTAGACGATCCACAGCGCAATGACGAAGATGGCGATGCCGTTGGTGTAGGCCACCAGCGTCTTGACCCGGCCGAAGCCATAGGTGAGACGGCCGGTCGCCGGCCGGCCGGCAAGATGAAATGCATACCACGCAAGGCCGAGCGCGATCGCATCGGCGAGCATGTGGCCGGCGTCCGCCAGCAGTGCCAGCGACCCGGTAAGAAGGCCGCCGAGCGCCTCGGCGACCATGAAGCCGCCGGTCAGGCAGGCGGCGATCAGGACGCGTTTCTTGTCCGTCGAGCCATGCACGTGGCCGGCGCCGTGATCGTGCCCGCTGTGGTCGTCGGAATGGGTATGTGCCAATGGCAACTCCCGTTGCGCGCCGAATTCAGTTCACGCGCCAAATTCGGCGCGAAAATCCTCAAGCCGTCGCTTCTGCTGGCCGTCGCCATCGAAATTGGCCGGGTCAAGCCACGCTTCATAGGCTTGGCGTAGAGCCGGCCACTCCTTGTCGATGATCGAATACCATGCCGTATCGCGGTTTTCACCCTTGACGATGAGATGCTGGCGGAAAATGCCCTCGAACTTGAAGCCGAACCGTTCGGCCGCCCGCTTCGATGGCTCGTTGCGGTTGTTGCACTTCCACTCGTAACGACGATAGCCGAGTTCGTCGAAGATGTATTTCATGAACAGGAACTGCGCTTCGGTCGCTCCGGGCTTGCGCGAGATGAGCGGTCCCCAATAGATGTTGCCGATCTCGATGACGCCATAGGCAGGATCTATCCGCATCAGCGTCTGGCGTCCGGCGACCTTGCCGCTGGCCTTGTCGATGACGGTGAAGAACAGTGGATCTTCGCTGGCCTCGACCTTGTCCAGCCATGGCTGGAAGGCGGCGCGGGTCTCCGGCGGATAGTCGGGCAGCCAGGCGAAGCGGCCATCGACGTCGGACACGGAAGACGCTTCATACAGACCGTCGCCATGTTTTGCGGCGCTCAGTGGTTCGAGCCTGACGGTGCGGCCGTCGATGGCCTTGCGCTCGGGCCGCGGACGCGGTTGCCAATCTTTGAGATTTTCCGACACCGAATGCTCCAATCCGTTTGACTTTTGCCGGCCAAGGCTCACAAAAACGCACGCCAACAGTAAGAACCACACGGACGGGAAAAATGCTCCACACGATTTCGGCCTTCGACCGTCTGGGCGAGGAAAACGCCTTCGCCGTGCTCGCGCGGGCGACAGCACTTGCGAGCCAAGGCCGCGACATCGTCAACCTCGGCATCGGCCAGCCCGACTTCAAGACGCCGCAGCACATCGTCGAGGCGGCGATCAAGGCGCTGCGTGACGGCCACCACGGCTACACGCCGGCCAATGGCCTGCTGGCGACGCGCGAAGCGGTGGTGCGGCGCACGCTGACCACCACCGGCGTCGAGATATCGCCTGAAACGGTGATGATCCTGCCCGGCGGCAAGCCGACCATGTTCGCCGCAATCCTGATGTTCGGCGAGCCTGGTGCCGAGATCCTCTATCCCGATCCCGGCTTTCCCATCTACCGCTCGATGATCGAATTCACCGGCGCGGCACCGATCCCGGTGCCGATGCGCGAGGAGAACGGCTTTGCCTTCTCCGCCGACGAGACGCTGGCGCTAATCACCTCGAAGACCAGGCTCTTGATCCTCAACTCGCCGGCCAACCCAACCGGCGGTGTCACGCCGCGCGCCGAGATCGAGAAACTGGTCAAGGGGCTGGAGAAGCATCCGCAGGTCGCAATCCTCTCCGACGAGATCTACGACGTCATGACCTATGACGGCGAGAAGCATTGCTCGCTGCTCGGCTTTCCCGAGATCCGCGACCGGCTGATCGTGCTCAACGGCTGGTCGAAGACCTGGGCGATGACCGGCTGGCGCATGGGCTGGTCGATCTGGCCGAATGGCGACAAGGGCGCCCATCTCTACGACAAGGTGCGCAAGCTGGCGGTCAATTGCTGGTCCTGCGTCAACGCGCCGAGCCAGTTCGCCGGCATTGCCGCCATCGACGGCCCGCAGGACGATGTCGACAAGATGATGCGCGCCTTCGACCGTCGCCGCAAGATCGTGGTCGAGGGGCTGAATGGCTTGCCCAACATCTCCTGCATCACGCCCAAGGGTGCCTTCTATGCCTTCCCCAACGTGTCGAAGACCGGCTGGAAGGCAAAAAAGCTCGCCTCGGCGCTGCTCGACGAGGCCGGCGTGGCGCTGATCGGCGGTCCCGATTTCGGCATTCTCGGCGAGGGCTACATCAGGCTCTCCTACGCCAACTCCGAGGAGAACATCTTGCGGGCGCTGGAGCGGATCGGAACGTTCCTGGCGAAGTGAGGCTCAGCGCGCGCTGTCCATCGATATCCCCGACCGGAGAAAGTGACATCGGATGTTCTACGCAATCCTCGCCTATCACGTGGAAGATGCGATCAAGGCGTTGACGCCGCGGGAAGATGCGGCGCTGATGGCCGACCTGCTGAAGATCAACACCCGGCTTCACGAGGAAGGCACGCTAGGACCGTCCGCGCGTCTGGGAGCGACGCAGGATGCCTTCACCCTGCGCGGCCCGGGTGACGGCGTGGTCATCGACGGCCCTTTCGCCGAGACCAAGGAACAATTGCTCGGGCTGTATGTCGTCGACTGCGCCACGCGGGACGAGGCCATCGCGATCGCCCGCGACCTTCGCCGTGTCAATCCGACCGCCGTCTACGAGATCAGGCCCATTCTGCTTTTCAAGCCCGGCGCGCCGCTGGCGGGCAAATGAGCCAGCGGCGGAGGCCCTACCAGCGTCCGCTGCTCACCCACGCCCCACAAACGGCATCTTAGTGGCCATCACCGTCATGAACAGCACATTGGCGTCGAGCGGCRGGCTGGCCATGTGGACGACGGCGTCGGCGACGCGCTGCACGTCCATCACCGCTTCGGCGGCGATCGAGCCGTTGGCCTGCGGCACGCCGACGGTCATCGGCTGCGCCATGTCGGTCAGCGCATTGCCGATGTCGATCTGGCCGCAGGCGATGTCATAGGGCCGGCCGTCGAGCGCCAGCGTCTTGGTCAGGCCGGTGATGGCATGCTTGGTCGCCGTGTAGGGCACCGAGCCCGGGCGCGGCGCGTAGGCCGACACCGAGCCGTTGTTGATGATGCGGCCACCCATCGGCCGTTGCTTGCGCATGGCGCCGAAGGCAGCACGGGCGCACAGGAACGAACCGGTGAGATTGACGCCGACGATATCGTTCCACACCTCGACCGGGATCTCGTCGATCGGCGTTGATTTGTAGCCCATGCCGGCATTGTTGAAGAGCAGGTCGACGCGGCCGAAGGCCTCCGCCACCGTTTCGAACAGATCATCGACCTCGCCGGCCTTGCTGATGTCGCAGGCAACCGCCAATGCCTTGGCCTCGGTCGGCCCGGCCTCGGCGACGGCGGCATCCAACACGGATTTGCGGCGTCCGCAGAACACCGTGTTCCAGCCGGCCTTGAGCAGCGCCGTGGCGACGCTCTTGCCGATGCCCGTGCCGGCACCGGTGACGATAGCGGTTCTTTGCTCGGTCATGGCTGTTGTCCTCCAGCGGCGCTGCGTGTGCACGACTGATTTTCGGGGTTTGTCCTCAGGAGAGAAGGCATCGCAAATGACGGCAGCGATGGCAAGCCGAACCGCCAAGGTCTGTCTCGAAAAACGGAATCCGTTTTCAGAAAAGATCCTGCTCAAACGAACGGACAGGGCCCGACAAAAAGGGCGGTCATTGGCGACCGCCCTGATCTGAACCGGGCTTGGGAGGAGGAGAAGCCGGTCCGACTGTGTAGAATCATGCGCTTCCTGAGTTAATGGAGGGTTAACCCCCGAAAGGCGATCTGTGCCGATTTGGGCTACCAGCGCGGATTGGGCGAAGTCCCTGCCTTGGCCGGCACCTTGGCTGCCGAAACCGTCGCCTCGACGTGATCGACCAGCGCATCCGGCAGGCCAAGCCGGCCGGCAAGCAGATCGAGATAGCCGCGCTCGGCGCGGGTGTCGGGATCGATGGTAAGGCGCGAGGCGGTATAGAGTTCAAGCTTCTGCGCATCGGTCTTGGCGCCGGCCACCAGCGCGTCGAGGTCGAGCGGGCTCTCCAGTTCCTTCATCAGGAATTTCTCGGCATCGGAGTCTAAGCCGGCAAGGCTGAGCTTGCCGGCGATCTTCTGGCGTTCGTCGTCGTCGATATGACCGTCGGCCTTGGCCGCCGAGATCATCGCCCGAACCAGGGTCAGCGTGAATTCGTCCTCGCCTTGCGGCGCCTGTGACGGGTGGAAGGCGGTGTCCTTGGGCGGCGGCAGCAATTCCGGTTCGCCGGTCGCGGGGCCTTCCGCCGGCGCGTTGCCGGCCTTGTAGTTCTGGTAGGCCTTGTAGGCGAGGCCGCCGATCGCGGCCAGTCCGCCAAGCTTCACCGCGGCGCCTGTCACCTCGCGGCCGGCACCGGTCCCGAGCAGCACTGCAGCAAGCGCGCCGGCGGCCAGCGGGTTGTCCTTGGCCATCTGCACGGCCTGGCCCGCCTTGTCACGGACGGTGCCGCTGGTGCCGGGAATTTGCGAGCCGAGCAGATCGTCGAGAAGCTTCTTGGGATCGAACATTCAATGCCTCCAGGATTTGCCCGGCCGAACGGGCAGGTTTCGAACGCCGAAGAGGTAGGCCCCGCACTTTGACATTACAATGACGGATCCTTCGGGACAGATCCCTCGCGGCGAGTGGCCGAAGCCCGCATCAGGACCCGATATGCCGGCCCCTGCCCCGCACTTGCGCAAGTTCGACCTGGCGCTGACGCTCGGCGTAACGCTGGCGGTCCTCATCGGAACGCGCATCGAAACAATGCGGACATGATACGCCGGTGGCGAACTTCGGTGACGTCAGGTCGCCCGGCGTCAGCGGATGGCGGCAGGCGCGGCAGAGTTCGGCGTCGCCCTCGGCAAGGCCGTGCGACACCGAAACGCGTTCGTCGAACACGAAGCACTCGCCTTGCCACAGGCTCTGTTCGGCCGGAACCTCCTCGAGGTATTTGAGGATGCCGCCCTTGAGGTGGAAGACATCCTCGAAACCGAGCGACTTGACGTAGGCCGTCGCCTTTTCGCAGCGTATGCCGCCGGTGCAGAACATCGCCACCTTGCGGCCCTCGAGTTCCGCCCTGTTTGCTTCCACCCAGGCCGGGAACTCGCGAAAGCTTGCCGTTGCCGGATCGACCGCGCCCTTGAACGTGCCGATCGACACCTCATAGGCGTTGCGCGTGTCGATAACGATTGTATCGGGCTCGGATATCAGCGCGTTCCAGTCGGCCGGCGCGACATAGGTGCCGGCGCTCGTCGCCGGGTCGATGTCGCCGACACCCATGGTGACGATCTCGCGCTTCAACCGCACCTTCATGCGGTGGAACGGTGTTTCTGCTGCGCTGCTGTATTTGACCTCGAGGCCGGCGAGCCCTTCGATGGCTTCGAGATAATCGATCAGTTCGGCGATCGCCGCCTCGCTGCCGGCGACGGTACCGTTGATGCCCTCATGCGCCAGAAGCAAGGTACCCTTGATGCCGCGCCCGCAACAGAAAGCGGCGAGCGGCGCGCGCAATTCGTCGAAGGCGTCGAGCCGGGCAAACCGGTAGAGCGCGGCGACACGGATGGGGCCAGTCGGCGTGGACAATGTCATTGTCAAGCCAACTAGACGCTCATGGCAGCCGATTCAAGGCGCACCGGCTTCACCAGCCCGTCATCGTTTTGATGGCAATGGCCGGTATCATCGCCCCACGGCGCGTGACATCGCGACACGCTTCGTTTCATGGACAGAAAAACACCCGTCTGCTAATCGGTTGAATTGTTCCACGATACGGAGAGACAGATGCCCAGCAAGACCGAAAAACTCCTGTCGCTCCTCAACGGCCAGCCGGTCATCCCGGTGCTGAAGATCGCCAATGTCGATGATGCCGTGCCGCTGGCCCGCGCTCTGGCGCGTGGCGGCCTGCCGGCGATCGAGATCACGCTCAGGACCGCCGATGCACTGGAAGCGATCCGGCGGGTCGCGGCTGAGGTCGAGGACGCCATCGTCGGCGCCGGCACCATTCTCGATGCGCGTCAATTCGAAGAGGCGGCGGCCGCGGGCTCGCGCTTCATCGTCAGCCCCGGCATCACACGCGAGCTTCTGGCGGCAGCGGCCGACAGCGACGTTCCGCTGCTGCCCGGCGCAATCACGCCTGGCGAGATCATGGCCGCTCGGGAAGCCGGCCTGCGTTTCCTCAAATTCTTCCCGGCCGAGCAGTCGGGCGGCATCGCATCGCTGAAGGCCTTCGCCTCGCCGCTCGCCGATGTGAAATTCTGTCCGACCGGCGGCATCACCGGCAAGAACGCGGCCGAGTATCTCAGCCTGCCCAACGTCGTCTGCGTCGGCGGCTCCTGGGTGGCGCCTGACGACATGGTCAAGGCCGGTAAGTGGGACGAGATCGAGGCTCTCGCACGCGCGGCGAGCAAGCTGGCAAAATAGGGCTTTTTGTCTCGGCATGAAAAACCCGGCCGACTTGCGTCGACCGGGTTCTGCCGATTGAGTTTCGAACCGATCAGTTGCAGACCCTGATCTTTTCCACGACCTTGCGGTGGTGAGCCCAATGCGTGACCACCTTGGTCCGGCAGTGCTTCCTCATCATGTGCATATGGTCGTGGGTCTTGACGACAACGGTCTCTGCCTGCGTGGGAGCGATGGCCGCTGAAGCAGTTGCCAAAGCAATGACCGATGCCAGTAGAATGTTCTTCATGGATATCCCCGGGTTTGAACGAACAGGGGAAAAACCCTTGAAGGACTGAGCAAGTTCCAAGCTCACGGCAATGTCAGACCGGCGTGATCGCGGCCAATGGCGGCGGCGCCATTGGCCCCGCCCGCGCAACAAAAAAGCCGCGCGGGTTGCCCGACGCGGCTTTGTCGATCGACTGGTCGCTTACTTGGTCTGGAAGCGGGCGACCGACAGGAACTTGACGGCGTTGCCGGTGAAACGGTTGGCATCGGCCATCTGGTCGCCCGACTGGAAGCCAGCTGTGTAGACCTCGCTCGGCGCCGTATGCACGATGCTGTAGGCGTAACCCGGTGCTGTCGTGGCGCTTGAAACGGTGGCGACATGTTCGCCGCTGGTCAGCGCCCAGCGGGCGGCCTGCGGCGCGGCGGCAACCACCATGGCCTTGGGACCAGGCTTCAAGTCACGGGCGGTGGCTCTCGATTCCTTGCGGGTCGTCTTGACGCCAGCGCCGATCGCGGCGGCCGGATCGGTGCCGGCCGGGCGGGCAACGACAGCCTCGCGCGGCGATGCGGCATCGGCGCCCGACGGATCGTTGAAGGCCGAACGCGCTTCGGACAAGGACAAGGAAGCGACCTGGTACGCGTCGGCCGCAGCACCGGCCCGGGCATTGGCCTCGTCGAGCACGGCCTTCACCTCGTCCGGCTTGGCTATGTCGGGCCGCGCGCTGGGTAGTGCCGAGAGGGCGTCGGTCGCGGCGCTGCCGCGCTCAGCCGTATCCGCCAGCGYCATCAGCACGTCCTTGCTGGGCGGCGGAGCCAGAGCGGCCGGCAGCGAATTGTCGGGGCGCCATGTCGGCAACGGTACGTTGTTGAGGGCGACCTGTGCAGGGGCCGGGGCCGGGGCGGCCGACGGATCGGCCATGCCGAAAGGCACGTTCACCGGCGCGTGTGCTGTCGCCACGGCCTGCTCGGTGGTGGTTGCCGCGTCCGAGGTCGCTGTCGCATCCGCCATGGCGAAAGGAACGTTCTCAGGCGACTGGGCACCGACATCAGCCTTCGGCCGCGGTGCAAAATCAGGCAGCGGAATGCTGCGGGCAGGCAGCGCCGCGATGATCGTCTCCGGCGTATCCTTTTCCGGCTCCGGAGCCTGCTCCTCGGCCACCTGCGGAATCTCCGCGCGCTTGGCATTCTCCGGCGCCACGATGGCGATGCCCGGGAGGTTGCTGGTCTTGGCTGTCGCGGCCGGCTGCAGGGTTCTAGCCTTGGGCGGAGGTGCCGCCGAAGCGGTCTCGACATCAGCGCTGTCGTCGGCCTCGTCGTCGCCGCCGCCGCCAAAGAAAGCCGACAGGAACCCACCTGATTTCTTGCTGCTGCCGCCGGCGCTGGCCAGTTCGATAGCAGGCGCGCCCGCACCCTTGCGCGCCTTGTAGGAGGCGAGCGCTTGCTCAAAGCCGGGCAGCGGCCTGCCGTCGCTCGGCACATGCAGCGTCTTGCCATTGGGGAACAGGCTGACCAGTTCCTGGCGGCTGATGCCGGGCCAGTGGCGCACATTGCCGACATCCATATGGACGAACGGCGAACCAGATGTCGGGTAGTAGCCGACGCCGCCACCCTGCATCTTGAGGCCGATGTTGCGCAGCTTCTTCAGCGGCACGCCGGGAATGTAGAAGTCCATCGCCTTGCCGAGCATGTGCTGGCTTTTCTCTGCGACGCCCCTGCTGCGGCTGCGCAGCATCGAGTTCGTCGACGGCGAGCGATAGCCGCAGACGACCTGGATGTAGTCCGTGGCACCGCTTTCCCGATAGGCTTCCCAAACCAGATCCAGCAGGCGCGGATCCATCTTGGTCGGCTCGTTGCGGCGCCAGTCGCGCAGGATGATGTTGATCTTCCTCAGACCCTCCGGAACGTAGCGGCCATTGCGCTTGTAGACGATCTCGGCCTTCTCGTGCGTATGGAGGTGATAGAGCTTCAGCGAACGTGTTTCGGCGCTGGCGCCAGTTGCAGCCGCGGCAACAAAACCAAGTGCGACAATCAACGCCGCCAGCCATTTCGGCCAGACGCTCACGTGATGGTGCCGCCCGTTTGTGTGTCGTTCGATTCTGTTCAAATCAAAAGGCCCTGCAGGCTGCCGTTTGTCCCCGGATTTGTCCAAACGGATGTGTCGTTATCACATCCGAATATCGATCCTAATGGTTAATCATCGCTTATTGAAGCCAAAATGCGGTAACACCGTGGCGATATCCCGTCAAAAATTGTTCACCGGTTTTCTTGGTAAACCGCTGGTTTAGATCATGTTTCCGCCTTTGCCCGAAACACGATCTGTTACCGTCAGCCTTAATGCGTGAACAGGTCTGTCCATAGGCCCGCCACATTCCCGCCGAAACCCGATATAGGGCGGATTCTGGCATTGCAAGCTGGCTCCGGCCTTGCGTCCGAAGCATGAATCCCGAACCGAAGCTCGGCAAAGCGATGGTGGAAACTGGTTTTCGGGAGAGATTATGCGCTCCAGGGTGTGTCGAGATTGAGGTCAGGCTGGCATCACCTGATTCTCAACACACCTAGGAAGCGAGCCGGTCGACGCGGCCGGTCTCCGGGTCGATGCCGTATTCCTTGAGCTTCCGGTAAAGCGTCGAGCGGCCGATGCCGAGGCGGCGGGCGACTTCGCTCATCTGGCCGTTATAGTGGTCGATGGCGAGCTTGATCATCTCAAGTTCGACATCGGCCAGCGCGCGCACATTGCCGCGTTCGTCGAGCGCCCGCAACGTGCCGAAGCGAGGCTGCAGCCTGGCCAGCGGATCGGGCTCGATCGCCAGGAAAGCCTCGCCTGACGAGACTTCCTCCTCGCCCGGCTCCGTGTCCAGCGGCAAGGACGCAGACGGCGAAACGCCGTCGGCGTCGAGATTGACCGTGCCTTCCACCTGCGCCCGGATCTGCGGGAAGTCCTCCGTGGTCAGCACATCGCCTTCGCAAAGCACCGAGGCCCGGAAGACGGCATTTTCGAGCTGCCGGATGTTTCCCGGCCAGTCATAGGCCTGCAGCACGGCAAGGGCCGTGGCCGAAATGCCTTGCAGGCGATGACGCGGGTCGGCTGGCGCCACCTTCTCCATGAAATGCTTGACCAGATAGGGGATGTCGTCGCGGCGGTCGCGCAGCGGCGGCACGAAGATCGGGTAGACGTTCAGCCGATAGAACAGATCCTCGCGAAACTTGCCGTCCTTGACCTGCTGCAGGAGGTTGCGGTGCGTCGCCGAAATCAGCCTGATGTCGACCCTGACGGTCGAGCGTCCGCCGACCGGGTCGACCTCTCCGTCCTGCACGGCGCGCAGCAGCTTGACCTGCACGTCGAGCGGCAGGTCGCCGATCTCGTCGAGAAACAGCGTTCCCGAATGCGCCTCGACGAACTTGCCGGTGTGCTTCTCGGTGGCGCCGGTGAACGAGCCCTTCTCATGGCCGAACAGGATCGATTCGACCAGATTGTCGGGAATGGCGCCGCAATTGACGGTGACGAAGGGTTTCGAGCGGCGGTCGCCGCTGCCCTGGATGGCGCGCGCCACCAGTTCCTTGCCGACGCCGGACTCGCCCTCGATCAGGATCGGGATGTTGGATGCCGCCGCCTTCTGGCCGAGGCGGATCACCCTGTCCATGGCCGGGCTGTGCGTGACCATGTCCTTGAAGGTCAGAAGCCCGCCACGCCGGCGCGACGTACGCTTGACCTCGCCCTCGACCGCCTCGACCTTGAGCGCATTGGCGATCGACGCCTGCAGCCTGTCGGGAGAGGCCGGCTTGACGACGAAATCGAAGGCGCCGTGACGCATTGCCGAAACCACGGTCTCGATGCCGCCCTGGGCGGTCTGCACGATCGTCGGGACATTTATGTCGCGCTCGCGCATCGCCTTCAGCACGCCGATGCCGTCGAGACCGGGCATGACCAGATCGAGGATGACCACCGAAACTTCGCGGGCGCCTGGCCCGTCGAGGACATCGAGTGCGGCCGCGCCGCCGTCGACGACGGTTGCCGCATGGCCGAACCGCGTCACGGCTGCTTCGAGCAGCCGCCGCTGCACGGGATCGTCATCGACTATGAGTATGGAACCTGTCATGACTGGTACGACTATGCCCGCCCGAGGAATTCTGCCCTGTGGACCATCTTGGCACAGGGTTCTAAATAAGGTTTCAAAAAACCCGGTGAATGAATTCCTTAGGATTTGACCGGCTTCTCGTTTCCCCTTTGAACCTCGGCCACGGAAGGTATCGGCGATGCACATGGTTTCTGGGCACATGGTTTCTGCTCGGCGGCTAACGGCGCCGGCCTCCGGTCAGGGCGCGGCCGAGCTTGGCGACCTGCCGGAATGGAACCTTGCCGATCTCTATGCCGGCATGGAGGCGCCGGAACTGAAGCGCGACATCGCCAAGGCCGCAGCCGACGCGATCAGCTTCGAGACCCGCTGGAAGGGTACGCTGGCCGCCGAGGCCGAACGTGGCAGCGCCGGCAGGCTGGGCGAGGCGCTTGTCGCCTACGAGGCCCTGGAGGAGCTGATTGGCCGCATCGTCTCCTATGCCGGGCTGGTCTATGCCGGAAACACCGCCGACCCTCAGCGCGCCAAGCTCTATGGCGACATCCAGGAGAAGATGACCGACGCCAGCGCGCACCTTCTGTTCTTCGCGCTCGAACTCAACCTGATCGATGACGGCGCGATCGAAGGCGCGCTTGCCGGCGATCCCGCGTTCGGCCACTACCGGCCCTGGGTTCTCGATCTGYGCAAGGACAAGCCCTACCAGCTCGAAGACCGCGTCGAGCAGCTTTTCCATGAGAAATCGATCACCGGACGCGGTGCCTGGAACCGGTTGTTCGACGAGACGATGACCGACCTTCGCTTCGATATAGACGGCGAGGAATTGACGCTCGAGCCGGCTCTGAACCGCTTGCAGGATGCCGACGGCGACGTGCGCCGGCAGGCGTCCGAGGCGCTGGCAGCGACCTTCCGCAAGAATTTGCGCACCTTTACGCTGATCACCAACACGCTGACCAAGGACAAGGAGATTTCCGACCGCTGGCGCGGCTTCGAGGACATCGCCGATTCACGCCATCTCGCCAACCGCGTCGAGCGCGGTGTGGTCGATGCCCTGGCATCCGCCGTTCGCGACGCCTATCCGCGCCTGTCGCACCGCTATTACCAGATGAAGGCGCGCTGGCTGGGCATGGAGGTGATGAACCACTGGGACCGCAATGCACCGTTGCCGGATACGCCGCAGGCGATCATCGGCTGGGACGAGGCCAGGAACACCGTGCTCTCCGCCTATCAGCGCTTTTCGCCCGACATGGCGGAAATCGCGCGAACCTTCTTCGACCGCAACTGGATCGACGCGCCGGTGCGTCCGGGCAAGTCGCCCGGCGCCTTCGCGCATCCGACCGTGCCGTCGGCGCATCCCTATGTCCTGCTCAACTACATGGGCAAGCCGCGCGATGTGATGACGCTTGCGCATGAGCTTGGCCACGGCGTGCATCAGGTGCTGGCCAGCGGCCAGGGTGCGCTGATGGCCTCGACGCCGCTGACGCTGGCCGAGACGGCATCCGTCTTCGGCGAGATGCTGACCTTCCGCTCGCTGCTCGACCAGACCACCGACAGGCGCGAGCGCAAGGCCATGCTCGCCCAGAAAGTCGAGGACATGATCAACACGGTCGTTCGCCAGATCGCCTTCTACGAATTCGAGCGCAAGGTGCATGCCGAGCGCAGGAATGGCGAACTGACCTCCGACAGGCTCGGCCAGTTCTGGCTGGAAGTGCAGGCCGAAAGCCTCGGGCCCGCGATCAAGTTGCGCGAAGGCTACGAGGTGTTCTGGACCTATATCCCGCACTTCATCCATTCGCCCTTCTACGTCTATGCCTATGCTTTCGGCGACTGCCTGGTGAACTCGCTCTACGCGGTCTACCAGAATGCCGAGCGCGGCTTCCAGGACAAGTATTTCGAAATGCTGCGCGCCGGCGGCACCAAGCACCATTCCGAGCTCCTGGCGCCCTTCGGCCTTGATGCCACCGATCCCGCCTTCTGGCAGATCGGACTAGGCGTCATCAGCGGCCTGATCGACGAGTTGGAAACACTTGACGCTTGAACGCGCCCCTAGGTCTCATCTGCTCGCAAAACAGTCTAGCCGGGATGCATATTGGGACGGCTTATTCTTGGTCCAAATATCCGTTCTTGAAGTACTCTCCATGGAAGTTTTCCGATAGCTTTCCACAAGCCCTATGATAGCCTTCCTTCCAAGCTCAGCCGGAGCGCATGCCGATCGGCGAGGGAAGTCTCGGCCGGCCGCGGCGCCTTGGCGAACGCGACAACGGCCGTTGGCCATGGCAGGCAAAGCCGATCGCCGACAGCTCCAACCGAAGCCGGCTGTTCTGCGAACCGCGGAACCACCATCGACTAGTCCTTTCGCCGAAGGTCATGAACCCATGCCACGGCAGACGGATCTGATTGGAGAGAGAGACAATGGGCACTTTTTTCTACATGCTCCTGGCGTTCCTGGTAGGCGTGTTGGTGGGCTGGTTCCTCTGGGGACGCCTGCGCGGTGAACTCGACAGCTTGCGCGGCGACCTCGACCGCACGCGCAGCGAGCGCGACAGGCTGCGCGCCGACAACGACCGCTTGACCGGTGAGCTCGATGCATGCGGCAAGACCCGCACCGACCTTGAGCGCCGGCTGCGCGAAGCGCAGGCAACGCCAGCTGCAGGAACCGGCGCGGCAAAGGCCGCGAGCCCGGCGCCGGCTGCGCTGATGTCGACGCCAGCCGCGGCCATATCGGTACCGACAGCGGCCAAACCGGCGCCAAAGAAGCCGGCGGCGGCCAAGGCAGCGCCCGGCGCTGCCAAATCCAGCGCGCCGAAGTCCAGTGCCCCCAAGGCCAGCGCTCCAAAGGCGAGCGCCGCGACAAAAGCGGTAGCACCGGCGAAAGCCACGGCGGCCCCGCCAGCAGCAGCCAAGCCAGCAGCGGGCAAGCCCGACAATCTGCGCCGGCTGATCGGCATCGGCCCGGTCAACGAGAAGCTACTCAAGGCACAAGGTGTCAACAGCTTCGCCCAGATCGCCGCCTGGACAGCCGCCGATATCAAGCGGATCGAGGATGTCATGAACTTCGACGGCCGCATCGCGCGCGAACGCTGGATCGAGCAGGCCAAGCTGCTTGCCGCCGGCGACGAGACGGAATTCGCCAAGCAGTTTCCAACAGCGGGAACCGCAAGCAACACCTGATCGGCGAGAGCAGGATTATGACAAACGGCGGTGCCCAAGGCACCGCCGTTTGTTTTTGGCCGCAATATCGACCCGGAGGTCGGCCCAATAGGTCGGCTTTGAGGGTCAGCGTGCCGTTCCCTCGATTGCGCGCGAGCGGCCCCCCATATAGAGCGGTCGACGGCTTCATCGAGCGCAGCATCCGAGTCCCATGTCCCTGCCCGCCGCAATTTTCCGCAACGACGAAAGCGCGCGCCAGCTCGTCTTCGACCGGCCGGCCGACATCATCGTGGCGCACGAGGCAAAGGACTTCCTCCCGGCGCTGGCGGCGGCGCAGGCGGCGCACGACGCCGGCAAATGGTTGGCCGGCTATTTTTCCTATGAAGCGGGTTATCTGCTCGAGCCGAAGCTGGTTCCCTTGCTGCCGAAAGGGCGCCGCACACCACTCGTTTGCCTTGGGGTTTTCGATGCGCCGGTCGAAGAGGCGGTGCCGCCCCGCAACGCAGCGGCGACCAATGGCCCGATCTTCGACGCGCGGGCTACATGGTCGCTCGATGATTACGAGAAGCGGTTCTCGCGGCTGCACCAGCACATCAGGCAAGGCGACTGCTACCAGGGCAACCTGACCTTTCCTATTCATGCCCAATGGTCGGGCGACCCGCTCGCCGCCTTCGATGCGCTGACCGAACGCCAGCCGGTGAAATATGGCGCGCTGGTCTCGCTCGGTGATCCCATCGTGCTGTCGCGTTCGCCCGAACTGTTCTTCGAGATCGACGCCTCGGGCACGATCGAGACGCATCCCATGAAGGGCACCGCACCGCGCGGCGCCACCAAGGCCGAGGACGAGCGGCAAAAGATCTTCCTGCGCAACGACGAGAAGAACCAGGCCGAAAACCGGATGATCGTCGATCTCCTGCGCAACGATATCTCGCTGATCAGCGAGGTCGGCACGCTGGACGTGCCGGCGTTGTTCCGCATCGAGACCTATCCGACAGTCCACCAGATGGTGAGCGACGTCAGGGCAAGACTGCTGCCGGGTCTCAGCATCCGCCAGGTGTTCGCGGCGCTGTTTCCGTGCGGCTCGATCACCGGCGCGCCAAAAATCCGTGCCATGGAAATCCTGCACGATCTGGAAGGCACGCCGCGCGACGCCTATTGCGGCGCCATCGGCTGGATCGCGCCCGGCGGCACGATGCGCTTTTCCGTGGCGATCCGCACCATCTCGCTCTTTTCTGGCGGCGAGGCCGTCTACAGTGTCGGCGGCGGCGTCGTCTTCGATTCGACGGCTGAGGAGGAGTATCAGGAGTGTCTGCTGAAAGCGCGCTTCGCGACGGGAACACCGCCGACTTCCAGCTGATCGAGACCATGCGCTGGCAACCCGGCTCGGGCTTCCTGCGCTTCGATCGCCACCTTGCGCGCCTCTATGGCTCGGCAGCGGAACTCGGCTTCGCCTGCGACCCGCAAAGGATCGGCGACGTGCTGGGCAATGCGGTCAGCGGATCCGGCATCGCGTTGCGCACCCGCCTGGCTTTGTCGCGCGACGGCGAAGCGACCGCCTCGACACAGCCCTATGAACCGCTCGCCGCCGACAAGGTGTGGACGCTGCGGCTGGCGCGCACAAGGCTCGATTCGCACGACACGCTGCTGCGCCATAAGACCAGCCGGCGGCAGCTCTACACGCATGCCCGCTCGGAATATCTCATTACCCAGGCCGACGAGGTGCTGCTGGCCAATGAGCGCGGCGAGATCTGCGAAGGCACCATCACCAACCTATTCGCCGATCTTGGCGATGGCATGCTGGCGACGCCGCGGCTCGACTGCGGCTTGCTGCCTGGCGTACTGCGCGCCGAGCTTCTGGATGAAGGCCGCGCCCGCGAAGCGATCTACAGCTACGGCGATCTGCAGTCGGCCAAGGCGATCTTTGTCGGCAACTCGCTGCGCGGCCTGATTCCCGCAAAGCTCGCATGACCAGGAGAATGCTATGTTCGTCGTTTCGCTGAACTACAAGGTGCCGCTGACCGAGATCGACCGCTTGCAGGCGGCCCATATCGAATGGCTGAAGGCCTGCTATGCGGACGGCATCTTCGTCGCCTCCGGCCCGAAGAAACCGAGAACCGGCGGCATCATCATCGCGCAATGCCCGCGCGAAGTGCTCGACGCCAGGCTGGCAGCGGATCCCTTCGCCATGGCCAACGCAGCCGACTATGATGTCACCGAATTCCTGGCGAGGCTGACCACCGCCGTCCTGGACAGTTTCAGGGAAGCATGAGCTTGGCCGGGGCGCTGCCCACCCATACGCCCTATGACGGCTCGTCGAAACTCTTCAGCATCGGCCTGAAGCCGCTCGATCCGGCAGACTGGATCGAGGTCGACGACCTTCTGCTGCCGTATCTCGCCGAGAAGCGCCGGCTCTATGCCGAGATCCCCGAGCGGGTTTTCGTCGAGGAGGACGGCACGCGGGACGCTCAGCAGGAAGTGCTGGAATTGCTCGGCACGCATCTGCCGGACAGATTTCCCGATACCTATCGGCGCACCGACGCGGGCATCGAAGTCGTGGGCATGGAGAGCCATTTCGCCATCCCCGCCGGTCTCGACGGCGCACCGCTCGTCGCCGCCTCGCTGTTGGTCCAGGAAGACCTGATCCTGATGCGCCGGAGCGACAACGGCTGGCGGCTCGTTGCCGGTTCGTTGTGCTTTCCCTCATCCTGGCTGCTGGTCGAGAAGTTCGGCCGGCCGCTGCAGGATATCCACGCGCCGGTGCCGGGCTTCGGTCCGGGCACCCGCCCGGCTGAGCTGATCAACCGCATGTTCGACGGCCTCCAGGGCCAGGCAGTCGAGCGCTTCAACTGGTCGATCCAGGCCGACAATGCGCTCTATCATCCGCTGTCCAATGTCGAGCGCATCGACCGCGCCACCAACCGGCCGACACGCTTCCCCGATGGTGACGTCAGGGCGCACGCCTTCATCCGCGTGGAGCGTCAGACGTTGCGCAAGCTGCCGTCCTCGCGCGACATCCTGTTCACCATCCGCATCCACCTCGACCCGCTCGCCGTGCTGGATCGGCACCCGGACCGGGCGACGCTCGCACTGTCCTTTGCCGCCCAGCTCGAAGCGCTCGATCTCGACCAGCTCGACTACAAGGGCCTGACATCGGACCGCGACCGGCTGATCGAACGATTGAAGACAATGGCCGGCTGAAGCCGGCTACAGGCTGCCCGCCAGAAAATCAACGAACGCCCTTGCCCTGACGCTGGCCTTGCGTCCGGCCGGAAACAGCGCCCACAATTCAACAGGCGGCAGCGCCCAGTCGACCAGGATCGGCCGAACCGCACCGCTGCGCAGTTCCGCGTCGAACATCCATTCGGAGCCGACCGTGAAGCCGATGCCGGCAAGTACTGCCTCACGTATCCCTTCGGCGGAAGTCACGCGCAGCCGCCCTTGGCCGGCAACCGAAACCTCTTCGTCGCCTCGCCGGAATGTCCAGCGATTGGAAGTGCCTGCTCGGACGAAAAGGATCGCCTCGTGCCGCGACAGCTCATCCGGCGCGATGGGTTCGCCCTCGCGTGCCAGGTAGGAGGGTGCCGCCACCACGAGACGACGACAGGTGGCGATCTTGCGCCCGATATGAGCAGGGGCGAAGCTTTCACCCAGACGCAGCATGACATCCACCCCTTCCTCGACGAGGTCGACGTTCCTGTCGTCCATCGCCACCTCGACGTCGAGCCTCGGGTGAGCGTCCAGGAAGGCTTTCAGCCTCGGAACGACATGCAGGCGGCCGAAGGTTACCGACGTACCGATGCGCAGCAACCCGGTAAGCGCCGCCGCAGTGCCACGCGCCGCGTTCTCTGCTTCGTCGGCCTCGTCGACCGCGCGCTTGGCGCCTTCATAGAAGGTGAGGCCCGCATCGGTCGGCGAGAGACCTCGGGTGGTGCGCGACAGCAGGCGAACGCCGAGCCGTTCCTCGAGCTGCGCGATGGCCTTCGAGACGGCAGGCTGCCCGACGCGCAAATGCCGCGCGGCCGCCGAGAACGAGCCGGTTTCGATGACCCTTATGAAGGTGTTCATCACCATGAGCCTGTCCATCTATTCCACCTTGGAATTATTTATATGGCATTACTCACTCTACCTGACCCATCCAGGAATGGCCAATTGGTCGATTGTCAAATCCATCCATCCATTCGGAGAACCAAAATGGGCAAGCTCAACAACAAGGTCGCCATCGTCACCGGCGCCGCGCGAGGCATCGGTGCGGGCATCGCCAAACGGCTGGCGGCGGAAGGCGCCGCCGTCGTGGTCAACTACGCCTCCAGCCGTGAGGCTGCAGAACGCACGGTCAAGGAGATCGTCGCTGCCGGTGGCAAGGCGATTGCGGTTCGGGGTGACGTGGCCGAGGCCGCCGAAGTCGAGAAGATGTTCGAGGCCGCCGAGATCGCATTCGGCAAGCCAAGCATTCTGATCAACAACGCCGCGACCGCCAGCTTCGGCACGTTCGAGGAAGCCAGTGAGGCGGATTATCGGCGGCTCTTCGACACCAACGTACTGGGCACGATCCTGACCACAAAGGCTGCCATGCGCCACTTCCCCGAGACCGGCGGCAGCATCGTCAACATCGGCACGATCTCGAGCTGGAACCCGGTGCCAAACACCAGCCTCTATTCGGCCAGCAAAGCGGCGATCGATACGCTGACGCTTAGCCTGTCGAGAGAACTCGGAGCCCGCAACATCCGTGTCAACATCGTGGCGCCTGGCTATACCCATACCGAAATGACCGAAGGTATGGTTGGCACCGATTTCGGCAATATGCTGATCGCTGGCGTGCCCCTTGGCCAGCGCTTCGGCAAGCCGGACGACATCGCCCCGACCGTGGCCTTCCTCGCCTCGGACGAGGCGGCGTGGCTGACCGGCGAACGCATCAACGCGTCCGGCGGCGCTCGCTGATACGACGCCGGCTCAACATCCGCCATCGGGCAGGCCATGGCCTCCCGGTGGCATCGCCGAGCACTTCCACAGCGGCGTTCCCGGGCGTTTCGCTGCTTTTCCCTTTATTGTGACAATGATCTATGGTTTGTCGCGCCGCGGCCAAGCGGCTGTTCCGGAGTGTTTTTTGAGGAGTGCTCGATAAAATGGCGAATGAAAACTGGCCCGTTTATGGTGAGATCACCGGCCCTGTGGTGATGATCGGCTTCGGCTCGATCGGACGGGGGACGCTGCCGCTCATCGAACGCCATTTCACGTTCGACAAGTCGCGCATGACGGTCCTCGACCCACGCGACACCGACCGCAAGCTGCTCGACGAGCGCGGCATCGCTTTCGTCCAGGACGCGGTGACCGAGAAGAACTACAAGAAGCTTTTGACGCCGCTCCTGACCAATGGCGGTGGCCAGGGCTTTTGCATCAACCTGTCGGTCGATACCGGCTCGGTGGACCTGATGCGGCTCTGCCGCAAGCTCGGCGTGCTCTACATCGACACCGTCGTCGAGCCATGGCTCGGCTTCTATTTCGATGCCCAGGCCGACAATGCCAGCCGCACCAACTATGCGCTGCGCGAAGCGATGATCAAGGAAAAGCACGACAAGCCCGGCGGTGCGACGGCGGTCTCCACCTGCGGCGCCAATCCCGGCATGGTCTCGTGGTTCGTCAAGCAGGCGCTGGTCAACCTTGCCACCGATGTCGGCCTCGAGTTTTCTGAGCCTACGCAGGATGACCGCGAGGGCTGGGCCAAGCTGATGAAGAAGGCCGGCGTCAAGGGCATCCACATCGCCGAGCGCGACACCCAGCGCGCCAAGAAGCCGAAGCCGATGGCTGTGTTCTGGAACACATGGTCGGTCGAGGGCTTCATTTCCGAAGGCCTGCAGCCTGCCGAGCTCGGCTGGGGCACGCACGAGACGTGGATGCCGAAGAACGCCAAGAAGCACAAGCACGGTTCGAAGGCCGCCATCTACTTGGAGCAGCCCGGCGCCAACACGCGCGTGCGTTCATGGTGCCCGACGCCAGGGCCGCAATACGGCCTCCTTGTCACGCACAACGAGGCGATCTCGATCGCCGATTTCTTCACCGTGCGCTCCAGGAAGGGCAAGGTTCAATACCGCCCGACCTGCCACTATGCCTATCATCCCTGCAATGACGCGATGCTGTCGCTGGACGAGATGTTCGGCGCCGCCGGCAAGCCGCAGCCTGTGCACCACGTGCTCGACGAGAATGAACTGGTCGACGGCGTCGACGAACTCGGCGTGCTGCTCTACGGCCACGACAAGAATGCCTACTGGTACGGCTCACATCTTTCGCTGGCCGACGCGCGCAAGCTGGCGCCCTATCAGAACGCCACCGGTATGCAGGTCACCTCGGCGGTTCTCGCCGGCATGGTCTGGGCACTGGAAAACCCTGAAGCCGGCATCGTCGAGGCCGACGAGATGGACTACAAGCGCTGCCTGGAAGTGCAGTCGCAATATTTGGGACCGGTCGAAGGCCACTACACCGACTGGACGCCGCTCGATAACCGCCCCGGCCTGTTCCCGGAAGACCTCGACCGCAGCGACCCGTGGCAATTCCGCAACATCCTCGTCCGATAGCAGCCCCGTCAGCATGCCTCGTTGCCTTGCAATCGCCCGGAAATCAGGCGATTGAAGGGATGCGGACTGAGGAGAGGATTTTTTAAGATGAACATTGCGCGCAAGATTGTTTGGATGAGCGTTGCGGCGGTCACTGTAGTGGGGCTTGCTGGCTGTGCGACCAGCGGCCCGGATGGACCGCCGATGGCGGCTTCGCCGAAAGGAGTCGAAGGCTCCTGGATCGACGCCAAGGGTACCGGCCTTTCGACCTTCGCCAGCGGCACCTTCACGACCGTCGCCACCGACACCGGCCAGAAGCTTGCCGATGGCAGCTACACCATGACCGGCGCCACGTCGGTGCAGATCAATGGCACGTCGCTGATCCGCCAGACCGCGGTCAGCTTCAACTGCCTGATGGTGTCGACTAGCCAGCTCAACTGCACCAGCTCCAGCGGCCAGAACTTCGTGCTGACACGGCGCACCTGAGCCAGCAAGCATTCGCTTCCCCAAGGGACGGCGGCCATCGGCCGCCGTCCCTTTTTTGTGCCGGCAAAAGTCCCCGGATTTCCGCTTGCGTCATCTGGAACGCGATGGGAACATGGTCCCAAACGCCGACTGTTATGTTCCAGTCAAGCAAGAGCGTTAACCGCCTCTGATCAGCCTTCCGGGAGACGAAGATGAAGAAATTTGCTGCCATTGCCGCCCTCTCCGCCTCGACGCTCGCTCTGTCGTCCGGCGCATCCTTTGCCGACTACACGTTGAACATCCTGCACATCAACGACTGGCACAGCCGCATCGAAGGCAACAACAAATATGAATCGACCTGCTCGGCCGATGAGGAGACCAAGGGCGAGTGCATTGGCGGCGCGGGCCGGCTGGTCACCGCGATCGCCCAGGAGCGCAAGAAGCTGGAAGGCCAGAACGTGCTGCTGCTCAGCGCCGGCGACAATTTCCAGGGATCACTGTTCTACACGACCTACAAAGGCAAGGTCGAAGGTGAATTCCTCAACGAGATGAAGTTCGACGCCATGGCGCTCGGCAACCATGAATTCGACGATGGTGAGACGGCGTTGGCGCCGTTCCTCGACATGATCAAGTTCCCGGTGCTCGGCGCCAATGTGAAGGCCAACGCGCAATCCAAGCTCGGCGACCGCGTCAAGCCGTCTGTTGTCGTCGAGGTCGGTGGCCAGAAGATCGGCATCATCGGCGCGGTGACCAATGACACCCCGGAACTCGCTTCCCCCGGCCCCAACATCACCATCGAGGACGACGTCAAGTCGATCACCGCCGAGGTCGAGAAGCTGAAGGGCGAAGGCGTCAACAAGATCATCGCCGTGACCCATATCGGCTACAAGCGCGAGCGCGACGTCATCGCCAAGATCCCGGGCATCGACGTGGTCGTCGGCGGCCACAGCCACTCGCTGCTGTCGAACACCGACCCGAAGGCGGAGGGCCCCTACCCGACGATGGTCGACAATCCCGACGGCTACAAGGTGCCGGTCGTGCAGGCGGCGTCCTATTCCAAATATCTCGGCGAATTCAAGGTGGTGTTCGACGACAACGGCGTCGTCAAATCGGCCAGCGGCGACCCGATCTTTCTCGACAAGTCGATCACCCCCGACCCGGCTGTGCTCGCCCGCATCAAGGAGCTTGGCGCGCCGATCGAGGCGTTGAAGAACAAGGAAGTGGCCGAGACCACCGACGTCATCGACGGCAGCCGCGAAAACTGCCGCACCCGTGAATGCGCGATGGGCAACCTCGTCTCCGACGCCATCCTCGACCGCGTCAAGGGACAGGGCGTCGAGATCGTCATCTCCAATGGCGGCGGCCTGCGTGCCTCGATCGACAAAGGCACCGTGACCATGGGCGAGGTGCTGACCGTGCTGCCGTTCCAGAACACGCTGGCAACCTTCCAGATTTCCGGCAAGGACCTGGTGGCCGGCCTCGAGAACGGCCTCAGCCAGATCGAGGACGGCGCCGGCCGCTTCCCGCAGGTCGCCGGCCTGAAATATTCCTTCGACAAGTCGGTTGCGCCCAATGCCGGTCGCGTCAAATCGGTGGAAGTCATGGAAGGCGGCGCCTGGACGCCGATCAATCCGGACAAGGACTATCTGGTCGCCACCAACAACTATGTCCGCCAGGGCGGCGACGGCTACAAGATCTTCGCCGACAAGGCCAAGAACGCCTATGACTACGGTCCGGGCCTCGAACAGGTGGTTGCCGACTATCTCGGCGCGCACCGGCCCTACACGCCAAAGCTCGATGGCCGCATCACGGAGATCGCCGCGACCGTCGCGGCGGCGCCGGCGGCCGAGCCGGCCAAGCCTGCCGAAGCAGCAAAGCCCGCTGAGGCCGCACCGGCCGCGGAACCGGCCAAGCCTGCGGCAGCGGCACCGGCGCCCGCCCCCGCCGAACCGGCAAAGCCGGCAGAGGCCGCGCCGACCGAAAGCAGCCATGTCATCGTTGCCGGCGACACCTATTGGGATCTGGCAAAGAAGGCCTATGGCGACGCGACCAAATGGAAGCTGATCTATGAGGCCAACAAGGGCCAAAGGCCTCATCGGCTTGCGCTTGGCGCAACCCTGACCATCCCGCCAAAGTAAGGTCGCTGCGCCTCTTTCAACGACGCGCCCGCCCGGGAAACCGGGCGGGTTTTTTCGTTACCTGCTAAGGTGCGGCCAGACGCTGCATTGAAAACTGGCGTGGCATCGCTAGTTTCGCGCCGTATCCGGAGACTAGGTATGACCCTATCCAACCCTGCCGATCCCAAAGCCGCGAAGGCCGGCGGCCCGTTGCCCGCCGGGCATCCGTCGGTCAAGGCTGGCAAGGTCGGGGTCATGCTGGTCAATCTCGGCACGCCGGACGGCACCGATTTCAAGCCGATGTGGCGCTATCTCCGTGAATTCCTGTCCGATCCACGCGTCATCGAGCTCAACAAGGCGATCTGGTATCCGATCCTCTATGGGCTGGTGCTCACCAGGCGGCCGAAGGCGTCGGGCGCCAACTACGCCCGGATCTGGAACCGGGAGAGGAACGAGTCGCCCTTGCGCACCTACACCCGCGCCCAGGGCGAAAAGCTGGCCGACGCGTTGCGCGACCTGCCAGAGGTCGTCGTCGACTGGGCGATGCGCTACGGCAATCCTTCGACCGCGAGCGTCGCCCAGGGGCTGGTCGAAAAGGGCTGCGACCGCATTCTTTCATTCCCGCTCTATCCGCAGTATTCGGCGACAACCACCGCCACCGCCAACGACCAGCTGTTTCGTGCCCTGATGAAGATGCGCCGCGCACCTGCCATCCGCAGCGTGCCGCCTTACTACGACGAACCGGTCTATATCGAAGCGCTGGCGTGTTCGATCGAGCGGCATCTGGCGACGCTGGATTTCGAACCGGAGGTTGTCATTGCCTCCTTTCACGGCATCCCAAAACCGTATTTCGAGAAAGGCGACCCGTATCATTGCCACTGCCAGAAGACGACGCGGCTGTTGCGCGAACGGCTCGGCTGGGATGACAACAGACTGATCATCACCTTCCAGTCGCGCTTCGGCGCGCAGGAATGGCTGCAGCCCTATACCGACAAGACCGTGGAGAAACTGGCCAGGGACGGCGTCAAGTCGATCGCCATCGTCAATCCGGGCTTTTCGGTCGACTGCATCGAGACGCTGGACGAGATCGGCCGCGAGGCGGCCGAGACCTTCCATCACGCCGGCGGCAAGAACTTCGCCCACATTCCTTGCCTCAACGACAGCGCCGAGGGCATGGCGGTGATCGAGGCAATGGTGCGGCGCGAGCTGTCCGGCTGGGTCTGACACCGGAACAACACAAGCTCCGGGGCGTTGAGCAGAACCTCCGGAGACTTTGATGCCTCGCAAACTTGACCTCAGAAGCGGCCGGCCCGTCTGGTCCGCCTACCGGGCGCCAGTTGTCCCGATGTCCGCGCTGACCCGTGACGCCAAGGCTGACGTGCTGATCGTCGGCATGGGCATCAGCGGCGCCATGACGGCCGAGGCGCTGACGGCGCACGGCCATGCGGTGATCTGCATCGACCGGCGCGGCCCGCTGAGAGGCTCGACGTCCGCGACCACGGCTCTCGTGCAGTTCGAAATCGACCAGCCGCTTTCGATGCTGTCGAAGATGATCGGCAAGACCTCGGCGGAGCAGGCCTGGCGGCGCTCGCGGCTCGCCGTTTCCAACCTCGCTGCCCGCATTGCCGAACTCGACATCAACTGCAGCCCGAGCCGCAACCCGTCGCTCTATCTGGCGGGCACTCTGCTCGGCCCGTCGGAACTCCGGGACGAGGCCGAGGCACGAAGACAGGCAGGCATCGCCGCGACCTATCTCACGGCGGCACCGCTGGCGGAGGAATTCGGCATCGACCGCGAAGCCGCCATCCTCAGCCACGGCAACATCGCGCTTGATCCGCGCAAGCTGACGGCCGGGCTGCTGAAGGCCTCGCAGCGCAAGGCACGCTTCTATGCTCCCGTCGAAGCGACGGCGATCGAGGACAGTGCCGACGAGGTGGTCGTGGCAACCAGGGATGGGCCCACCATCACGGCACGGCATGTTGTTCTGGCCACCGGCTACGAACTCGTCGACATCGTGCCGGCGGCGGCCCACCGGATCATCTCGACATGGGCGATCGCGACACGCCCGCAACCGCGAAAGATCTGGGCGCGCGCAGCATTCATCTGGGAGGCGTCGGACCCGTACCTTTACATGCGCGCGACATCAGATGGCAGGGTCGTCTGCGGCGGCGAGGACGAGGACTTTGTCGACGAGACGCGGCGCGACGAGTTGATCGCCGACAAGAGTGCAAGCATCGCCGAAAAACTTGGCCGCCTGTTCCCGCATCTCGACGTCAGGCCGGAATTCGCCTGGACCGGTTCGTTCGGCACCACGACCACCGGCCTGCCCTATATCGGCGCCATTCCCAGGCACCCTCGCATCCACGCCGTCATGGGTTACGGCGGCAACGGCATCACCTTCTCGCAGATCGCTTCCGAGATTGTCTCGGCCTCGATCAACGGGCAGAGCGACACGGATGCAGAGTTGTTTGCCTTCAACCGTCGATAGCAGACCCACAAACAATCCATCATCACCTGATTGTAACGCTCCTGAAACACACTTAAGTCTTTGGTGAAGCCGGCTGCGCGAGAATGGCTTTCGCGGCCTGCCTTTGAGGGAGAGCCAAATGGATTTCAGTGGTTTCGATATTGCGGTCATTGTTCTGGTCGCGCTTGTCGTGCTGGTGCTGTTCAAAGGCATCAAGACAATTCCGCAAGGCTATAACTATACGGTCGAACGTTTTGGCCGTTACACCAAGACACTGAGTCCAGGCCTCAATCTCATCACGCCTTTCGTCGACCGCATCGGCGCCAAGATGAACATGATGGAGCAGGTGCTCGACGTTCCGAGCCAGGAAATCATCACCCGCGACAACGCCATCGTCGGGGTCGACGGCATCGCCTTCTACCAAATCCTCAATGCGGCGCAGGCCGCCTACCAGGTTGCCGGACTGCAGAACGCCATCCTCAACCTGACAATGACCAACATCCGTACCGTCATGGGCTCGATGGACCTCGACGAGCTGCTGTCGAACCGCGACGCCATCAACGAGCGCCTGCTGCGCGTCGTCGACGAAGCCGCGCATCCGTGGGGCATCAAGATCACCCGCGTCGAGATCAAGGACATCAACCCGCCGGCCAACCTCATCGAATCGATGGGCCGCCAGATGACAGCCGAGCGCAACAAGCGCGCGCAGATCCTCGCCGCCGAAGGCCTCAAGCAGTCGCAGATCCTCGAGGCCGAGGGCCGCAAGGAGGCCGCCTTCCGCGACGCCGAGGCGCGCGAGCGTTCTGCCGAAGCCGAAGCGCGCGCCACGCAGGTGGTGTCGGAAGCGATCTCGAAGGGCGATGTGCAGGCGCTGAACTACTTTGTGGCGCTGAAATACACCGAGGCACTTGGCAGGATCGGCACAGCCACCAACAGCAAGATCGTGCTGATGCCGATGGAAGCCTCGTCGCTGATCGGCACGCTTGGCGGTATCGGCGAGATCGCCAAGGAAGTCTTCCGCAGCGATGGCACGGCCGGCGCGCAAAGGCAGGCCGCACGCCCGCCGGTGGTTCGCCCAAGCGAGAACTGAGGGGCATACTCCCATGTTGGACCGCATCATTTCCGAACTCGGCCCGTGGAACTGGATGGTTCTGGGCTTCGTCCTGCTGGTGATGGAAATCATCGCGCCAGGCATCTTCATGCTGTGGATCGGCATCGCCGCCCTGATCATCGGCGCAGTGTCGCTGTTGATCTGGGATGCCGGTTTCTGGACCTGGCAAGTCCAGGTCCTCGCCTTCCTGGCGCTGTCGCTGGTCTCGGCCTATGTCGGCAAGAAGCTGGTCGGTGGTCACGATGATCCGACCGACCAGCCGCTGCTCAACCGGCGCGGCGCGCAGATGGTCGGCAAGATGGCAACGCTAGCCGAACCGATCCGGGACGGGCGTGGCCGCATCAAGCTGGGCGATACGCTGTGGCGTGTCTCCGGCCCGGACCTGCCCGCCGGCACGCAGGTGCGGGTGACGGCTGCGGCCGACACGGATCTGGAACTGACCGTCGAGCGGGTCTGAACGCTTAGGCTGCGCCGATACGCAGGAGATCGTGCAGGTGGATGAGGCCCACCGGCCGTCTGCCTTCCACCACCATCAGACTGGTGATGGAAGAATTGTTGATCGTCTGCAGCGCCGTTGCCACGAGCGTATCCGGCGACGCCGTCTTCGGTCCTTTTGTCATCACCTCATCCACCGTCATCGCTAGCAGATTGCTGCCGATGTGACGCCTTATGTCACCGTCGGTGATGATGCCGACCAGCGCGCCGTCCGCGTCGGTGATCGCCACGCAACCAAATCCCTTGCGCGACAGTTCAAGGATAGCATCCTGCATGCCGGTGCCCGTGGCCACCAGCGGCAGCCTGTCGCCGACATGCATGATCTCGTGGATCTGCGTCAGGTTGGCGCCGAGCTGACCACCAGGATGGAAAGTACGGAAATGGTCCGGCGTGAAGCCGCGTGCTTCGAGCAGGGCGATCGCCAGCGCATCGCCCATCACCAGTTGCAGCAGCGTCGACGTCGTCGGCGCCAGGCCGTGTGGACAGGCCTCAGGCGCGCGGGGCAGCAGCAGCACGACGTCCGCGGCCCGCGCGAGCGCCGATGTCTCTCCGGCGGTGATGGCGATAAGCGGAATGGAGAAGCGCCTGGAATAGGCGACAATGCCCATCAGTTCCCTGCTCTCACCCGACCACGACATGGCGATGATGGCATCGTCCCTGGCAATCATACCGAGATCGCCGTGATTGGCTTCGGCGGGATGGACGAAAAAGGCCGGTGTGCCGGTCGAGGCCAGCGTCGCCGCGATCTTCGAACCAATATGGCCGCTTTTGCCGACGCCGGTGACGATCAGCCGACCCTCGATCTTCGAGATCATCTCGACGGCCTGGGCGAAAGGCCCAGCCAGTCCGTTCTCGAGTGCCTCGGCAAGGGCCGCGACACCAGCCTGCTCCGTTGCCACCGTTCTCAGTGCCGAAGCGATCGAGGCTTGCCTGTCCAAAGGCTTCTTATTCAAGGATCCCGCATGCATGGCTGATGCGATTAGCGCGTTGCCGCCCGCCTGTCCAACAGAAATGGCCCCACGGTGGCTAGGGACAGTGACAAACACGCAAGCAAAAGGCTTAACGCACGCCGCGTGAAACCCTTTGGAAATCGGTACTTGAGGCCGCTGACGACCTCCAGCCTCAACCCTCCGTTAACCATCCCCATTTACGGTTCGGTAAGTATGGCGCGCGTGCGCCGCGCAAGCAGTGGTGACGATGTCCGGGGGCCAGCCAGAAAAATCAGGAGGACGAAAGGGCAAGGCTGCCTGCGCCTTGCTGCTGGCGACCAGCATGCTTGCCTTGCTTCGCCCGACGGCGCTCCATGCCCAGGAAACGGAGCTGCGCGGCGAGGTTTCCGAAACGGCAATCCTGTCCGACCAGCAGCGCAAGGCGAGACAGCTGGCTCTGGCAGCCCAAGGCCAGCAGGCGCCGGTCAACGCGGCGCAGGACAATGCGCCGGCACGAACCTACCTGCCGGCCAGCGCCGGCGCGGTGCCTGATGACACGGACGCTGGTGCCGCGACCGCGACCGGCAGCGTGTTCGATCCACCTTCGGCCATCGACGATGCCTCCGCCGATACCGCGGCACCGCCAAAACCTCGCCGCCGGCCATCGACTGCCAGACAAAGTGCGGCGGATCAGGCCAAGGACAAGGCGACCGGCAAGTCGAGGAAGAAAAAGTCGACGGCCGCGGCCACGGACGCCGCGACCACGGGTGCCATCACATCTACGACGGATGATACCGACACCAATGACGCGGATCAGGAGGCGGCCAACCGCCGCGAGCTCACCATCGACAGCGTCGACAGCCAGAAGCTTGACCGCGGCGCCGAACCCACCGCCTCCATCGAGGGCCAGGACAAGAAGGCCGAGGACGATCCGTTTGCCGCCACCGGCGTCAAATGGGGCTCTTTCGTCATTCGGCCGACGATCGAACAGGGCCTGACCGCCACCTCGAACGGCGATGCGAGCAGTGCCGGCACGTCGGCGCTGCTGTCCGAGACGGCGCTGCGCTTTTCCGCCGCCTCCGACTGGCGTGAGAACTCGGCGACGATCGACGGCTATGGCCTTTTCCGCGAAACCGTGTCGGGCTATTCGGTTCACGATGAGCAGGGCCGCATAGAAGGCCAGCTCAACGTCGACCTCGACAACGAGCTGCGCGCCATCGCCAAGCTCGGCTACGAGGCGGTGCCGGAATCGGCCTCCTCGCCGGACGCCATTGCTGGCGTCAACACGCAGCCGCTGCGGCAGACCGTGGACGGCAGCCTCGGCATCGAGAAGGACGTTGGCAAGATGCGCTATGCGTTGACCGGCACGGTGACGCACGACTTCTATGGCGACGCCGAGCTTTCGGACGGCACCTCGTTGTCGCAGAAGGACCGCGACTCCACGCTCTATACGGCAACCCTGCGCACCGGCTACGAGATTTCTCCGGCACTCACCCCCTTCACCGAAATCGAGGTCGGTCGCCGGACCTATGATCAACGCATCGACACCGATGGCTTCGAGCGCTCCTCGACGGGCCTCGGAGGCCGCGCCGGCCTTGAGCTCGACATGGGCGAGAAGCTGTCGGGCGAATTCTCGGCCGGCTGGCTGCGGGAGGCGATCGACGACGATCGGCTCGAAGCGATTTCGGGGGCGACCGTCAACGCCGACCTCAAATGGTCGCCGGAACGCGGCACCACGATCGGCCTGACCGGCGTGACCACCGTCGAGCCCACGACCATCGCCGGGCAAAGCGGCGATATCCTTTATTCAGGCCGCTTGACGGGCGAGCGGCAGATCCGCGCCAACCTCACCGGAAATGCGGCTCTGGGCCTTGATTGGCGCGATTATATCGGCGTCGACGGCCATGACAGGACCCTGAGCGCCGAGGCCGGCCTGACATGGTGGCTGAACCGCTATGCCGGCCTCACCACCCGGGTGAGGACCGAAAAGCTGACCAGCAACCTGCCGGGCCGCGACTACACCGCAAACAGCATATTCCTCGGCGTGAAAGTGCAGCGCTGAGCACCGCGCCAAGAAGGGTATGTCGAGATTCAGGTCAGGCCGAGTCGAGAGCGATGGACTCCGAGAACCGGAGCGGAGCGTACGTTGGGTACGTCAGCACCGGAAGCGCAAGAAACCGTCGCTCGCAGGCCGGCCTCACCTGAATATCGACATAACCTTAGAAGGCGGCGCCGCGACGCTCTAATGGTTTCAGCTCGTCGAGAAGCGTGCGGATGACGCCGGCCATGTTCTCGTTCATGTCGCTGCGCCACAGCGCGAAGGCGACATTGGCCTCGACGAAGCCTTCCGGCGATCCGCAATCAAAGGTACGGCCCTGATAGTGGTAGCCATAGAAGGGCTGCTGCTTTTCCAGCTTCAGCATCGCGTCGGTGAGCTGGATCTCGTTGCCGGCGCCCTTTTCCTGGCCTTCGAGAATTTTGAAGATCTCGGGCTGCAGGATGTAGCGCCCATTGATGTAGAGATTGGACGGTGCGGTACCGGTCTTCGGCTTTTCCACCATCTCGGTGATGCGGAAGCCGTGATGCGTATCCTCGCCGCGGCCAACGATGCCGTATTTATGGGCTTCGGCCGGGTCGCATTCCTGCACCGCGATGATGTTGTTGCCGGTTTCCTGGTAGAGCTCGACCATGTCCTTCATGCAGCTCTTTTCCGACTGCATGATCATGTCGGGCAACAAAAGGGCGAACGGTTCGTCGCCGACCAGCTCGCGCGCGCACCAGACGGCATGGCCAAGGCCGAGCGGCACTTGCTGGCGGGTGAAGCTGGTCTGCCCCGGCGCCGGCTGCAGGCGTTGCAGGCGGGCAAGCTGGTCGTCCTTGCCGCGCTGGGCCAGCGTGTCATAGAGCTCGAACTGGACGTCGAAATGGTCCTCGATGACGGCCTTGTTTCGGCCGGTGACGAAGATGAAATGCTCGATACCGGCCTCGCGCGCCTCATCCACCACATATTGGATCACTGGCCGGTCGACGACCGTCAGCATTTCCTTGGGGATGGCCTTGGTGGCCGGGAGAAACCGTGTGCCGAGACCGGCGACCGGGAAGACTGCCTTGCGAACTCTCTTCATGCTGTCAATTATCCATTTGATGGCCTGCTCCGCAATCCCCGTTTCAAGACATTTTCACGCCGGAATTGAGGACTACCGAGCAACTGAGGGGAACATTCCCCGGTAAAGCTTTGAGGCGTCTTTTCGTTCCCGGCAGTACCTATGGTAAACTAATTCCTAACCTGGTTCGGCGATGAATGGTCTTTCCTGAGACAGAGAAAGGGGAAAAGATGTCCGTTCGCAGTGCCGCAAAGCGTTTTACCAGCGTCATCGCGGCAGCCAGCCTCTCGCTCGCCCTGCTGATGCCCGGCCCGGCTTTCGCCGATGCCGGTTTCCGGCAGTGGGTCGCCGGCTTCCGTGCCACAGCCGTGCAGAGCGGCGTTTCCGGTGCCCTCTACGACCAGGCCTTCAGGGACATCAGGGATATCGACCCGGTGGTGCTGGAAAAGGCGCGTACGCAGCCTGAATTCACCGCGCCTGCCTGGGACTATTTCGACAACCGCGTCCATGACCAGTCTGTCGCCGTCGGCCAGCAAATGGCCAAGAAGTGGAAGCCATGGCTGGACAGGATCGAGGCCAGGTTCGGCGTCGACCGCTACATCCTGCTCGCCATCTGGTCGATGGAATCGAACTATGGCGAAATCCTCAAGCGCGACGACATCATGCGCAACGTCGTGCGCTCGCTGGCGACCCTGGCCTATGCCGATCCGAAGCGGGCAAAATTCGCCCGCACCCAGTTGATCGCCGCGCTGAAGATCCTGCAGACCGGCGATATCGACGAAAGCCATCTGAGCGGATCCTGGGCCGGCGCCATGGGCCACACCCAGTTCATCCCGACCAGCTATCTGCACTATGCCGTCGACATGGACGGCAACGGCAAGCGCGACATCTGGAATTCGATCCCCGATGCGCTGGCGACGGCCGCCAACCTGTTGAAGAAGAATGGCTGGCAGGCCGGCAAGACCTGGGGCTATGAGGTCACCTTGCCGGCCGGCAAGCTTCCTGGCGGGTCTAAGACGCTGTCGCAATGGCAGGCGCTCGGCGTTGCCAGGGCCAACGCCAAGCCGTTCAAGAACGGCTCCGACAAGGCGACGCTGAAAGTGCCGGACGGCCGCGGCGGGCCAGCCTTCCTGATGGTCAAGAATTTCTCGGTCATCAAGGCCTACAACAATGCCGACAAATATGCGCTCGCCGTCGGTCTTCTCGCCGACGAAATCGCCGGCTCCAGCGGTCTCGTGCAGGACTGGAAGCGGCCTTTCACCAAGCTCACTTTCGAGGAAAGGCAGGAGCTGCAGAAGCGGCTTTCCCAGCACGGCCTCTACGACGGCAAATTCGATGGCAAGATCGGCGATGGCTCGAAAACCGCCATCATGGCCTTCCAGGCCAAGGCCGGATTGGCCCAGGACGGCTATCCGAGCATGGAAGTGCTGAAGTGGCTCAGGCAGAAATAGGGCCACCTGCGGTGCCGCGCGGTCTTTCGGACTCGCAAAGGACACTGTAGCAATCTGTATGGTGCAATGACCTTCGAAAGTCGAGGCGACTTTTCAAGGCAGTGCGCCACGGGATGGAGGAAACGATTGGCTTCGGCTGCGCGCATCGCAGGGCTTGTTCGTCGCATGCCGGTGCTGATTCTGGCCGTCGTCGTTCTCGCCGTCGGCTTGGCTGGCGCCTTCCATGCGCCGGCCATGGCGCAGGAGCGGCAATACCGCGGCTGGTCGTTGCGCGACTCGTTGCGCGACCTTTTGTTCCCACGCCGCAGCGAGCAGATCGAGCCGCCGCTGAACATCCAGAAGGCGAAGCCAAAGCCGCGCAAACCCCGCGTCCCGCGTGCGCCGGCCGAGCCGCAAATGCCGATCGCCGAGAAAGTCCCGGATGCCCGTACCGTCCTGGTGGTCGGCGATTTCATGGCGTCCGGGCTTGCCGAAGGCCTCGACACCGCCTTTGCCGACAACACCGGCATCAGGATCGTGGCTCGCAGCAATGGCTCGTCCGGCTTCGTGCGCGATGATTTCTACAACTGGCCCGAACAGATCAAGGCGCTGATCGAGACCGAAAAACCGGCCGCCGTCGTCGTCATGCTGGGTTCCAACGACCGTCAGCAGATGAAGGTGGGGGATGTGCGCGAGCAGCCCCGGTCCGAGAACTGGACCAAGGAATACGAGCGCCGCACCGATGCGCTCGGCAAGGCCATCGCCGACGCCAAGGTGCCTTTCCTGTGGGTTGGCATGCCGGCCTTCCGGGTGCCGAAGATGACCTCCGACATGTTGGCCTTCAACGACATCTACCATCAGGCCACCGAAAGCCATGGCGGCGAATTCGTCGACGTCTGGGACGGCTTTGTCGACGAGAACGGCGCCTTCGTCATCAGCGGCCCCGACATGAACGGCCAGCCCGTGCGGCTGCGTGCCGACGACGGCATCAACGTCTCGAAGGCCGGCAAGCGCAAGCTCGCCTTCTATACCGAAAAGCCGCTGATGAAGATCCTCGGCCTCGCCGCCCCSGGAAGCGTAACCCCGGCGACCGCACCGGCGGGCGCGCCCGTCGAGGCGCCTGGGCCGGCCGCCGCGCCCATCGTCATCGACCGCACCGCGCCGATGCTGCTCAGCGATCCGGCACTCGACGGCGGCTCCGAACTTCTGGGCGCGGCGCCGCAGCCAAAGCCCAATCCGGATCTGCCCGGTGAAAAACTGGTGGTCGAAGGCAAGGCCCCGCAAGCCTCGCCCGGCCGCGCCGACGATTTCTCCTGGCCACCCCGGCCGCAGCCTGCGGCGGCGGTGGCCGCACCCGGCACGACGACGGCGATAAATCCTTAGAGGCTCCCTGAGCCCGTTTCGAAATTCGCTCCCGCGAGCACCGGAAGCGCAGAAAACGCCTCCAGATGGCTGCGGGAGTAGATTTCCAACGGGCTCAGCTGGGCAGTACGGTGGACCCCATCAAGGCCTCGTCGATCGAGCGAGCCGCCTGGCGACCCTCGCGGATCGCCCAGACGACCAGCGACTGGCCGCGACGCACGTCGCCCGCCGCATAGAGCCTGTCGACGCTGGTCCTATAGTCGCGATCATTGGCTTCTACGTTCCTGGAACGGCGGCTGTCGGTGACGATCTTCATCTGGCCGTCCAATTCCGACACCAGGCCGGCGATGGTCGGGCCGGCAAAGCCAATGGCGATGAAGGCGAGATCTGCTCGGATGACGAATTCGGTGCCGGCGATCGGCTTGCGCTTCTCGTCGACCTCGCAGCACTTGACGCCGGTCAGTTGACCCTCCTCGCCGATGAACTCGAGCGTCGCCACCTGGAATTCGCGCTCCGCCCCTTCGGCCTGCGAGGACGAGGTGCGCATCTTGGTCGCCCAGTAGGGCCAGACCGAAAGCTTGTCTTCCTTCTCCGGCGGCTGCGGGCGGATGTCGAGCTGGGTGACGCGCACGGCGCCTTGGCGGAAGGCGGTGCCGACGCAGTCGGACGCGGTATCGCCACCGCCGACGACGACGACATGCTGGCCGCCGGCGATGATCGGATGCGACGGCCAGGCCACCGACTGGATCGGCTCGCCGCCGACCCGCCTGTTCTGCTGCACCAGATAGGGCATCGCATCATGCACGCCACCGAGATCGTCGCCCGGGATGCCGGCCGCGCGCGGTGTTTCGGAACCGCCGCAATAGAGCACGGCGTCATGTTCGGCGAGCAACTCGGCAACCGGCTTGTCGACACCGACATTGACACCGCAATGGAAGGTCACGCCCTCGCCCTGCATCTGCTCGATACGCCGGTCGATATAGTGCTTCTCGATTTTGAAGTCGGGAATGCCGTAGCGCATCAGCCCGCCCGGCCGGCTTTCGCGCTCATAGACATGGACGTCGTGGCCGGCGCGGCCAAGCTGCTGGGCAGCCGCCATGCCGGCCGGGCCGGAGCCGATGACGGCGACGCGCTTTCCCGTCTTCTTCTCCGGCGGATAGGGCCTGATATGGCCGGTCTCATAGGCCTTGTCGGCGATCGCCTGCTCGACCGTCTTGATGGCGACGGGGATGTCCTCGAGGTTCAGCGTGCAGGCTTCCTCGCAGGGCGCGGGGCAGATGCGGCCGGTGAACTCCGGGAAGTTGTTGGTCGAATGCAGGTTGCGGATCGCGTTGTCCCAGTCGCCATTGTAGACGAGGTCGTTCCAGTCCGGGATCTGGTTGTGGATCGGGCAGCCCGTCGGTCCATGGCAGAACGGAATGCCGCAATCCATGCAGCGCGCGGCCTGTTTCTCGACCTCCTTGTCCGACATCGGCAGCGTGAATTCGCGGAAATGCCGGATGCGGTCGGAGGCCGGCTGGTACTTGTGCACCTGCCGGTCGATTTCGAGAAAGCCTGTTACCTTGCCCATAGTCCAGTTCCTGCTGTCCAGATGGTGCGGTTTTCGCCGCACCCGTTAACCTCTTGAGGCAGCCATGGCAACCTTGCCTTCGAGGTCAAACTTTCGATGAAAGTGGACCGGGAAACCTGGGCCTCCCGGCAACTGCCAAGTCTATTCCGCCGCAACGCCCATGCGCATGCGTTCCATCTCGATCAGTGCGCGGCGGTATTCGACCGGCATGATCTTGCGGAATTTCGGCCGGAAGGTCGTCCAGTCGTCGAGGATTTCGCGGCCGCGCACCGAACCGGTGTAGTGCACATGGTTCGAGATCAGCTGGTAGAGCCGCTCCTCGTCATGGCTGGTCATGTCGCCGGAGACGTCGACACGACCCTTGTGGTCGAGATCGCCGCCATGGTGCAGCAGCCTTTCCATCAGGTCGTCTTCTTCCGGAACCGGTTCCAGCTCGACCATCGCCATGTTGCAGCGCTCGGCGAAATCGCCCGCCTCGTCCAGCACATAGGCGACGCCGCCCGACATGCCGGCAGCGAAGTTGCGGCCGGTCTTGCCGATGACGACGACTATGCCGCCGGTCATGTACTCGCAGCCATGGTCGCCGACGCCTTCGACGACGGCGGCCACGCCCGAATTGCGCACGGCGAAACGCTCGCCGGCGACGCCGGCGAAATAGGCCTCGCCTTCGGTCGCGCCATAGAGCACCGTGTTGCCGACGATGATGGACTCCGCCGCGACGATCTTGGCCTCTTCCGGAGGCCGGATGACGATACGGCCGCCCGACAGGCCCTTGCCGACATAGTCGTTGCCGGCGCCGACGAGATCGAACGAGATGCCGCGCGCCAGGAAGGCGCCGAAGGACTGTCCGGCAGTGCCGGTCAGCTTCACCGAGATCGTATCCTCGCGCAGGCCCTTATGCTTGAAGCGCTTGGCCACTTCGCCCGACAGCATGGCGCCGGTCGAGCGGTCGACATTGCGGATGTCGACCTCGATCTTGACCGGCTGCTTGCTTTCGAGCGCGGGCTTCGCCAGTTCGATCAGCTTGCGGTCGAGCACATCGTCGATCGGGTGCTTCTGCCGCTCGGTCCAGTGCACCGCTTCATGCGGCGCGTCCGGCTTGAAGAACATCTTCGAGAAATCGAGCCCGCGCGCTTTCCAGTGCACGATCAGGTCGCGCTTTTCCAGCAGGTCGGCGTCGCCGATGATCTGGTCGATATGGGTGTAGCCCATCTCGGCGAGCAGCGCCCTCACCTCTTCCGCCACGTAGAAGAAGAAGTTGATGACATGCTCGGGCGTGCCCTTGAAGCGCTTGCGCAGCACCGGATCCTGCGTCGCCACGCCGACCGGACAGGTGTTGAGATGGCACTTGCGCATCATGATGCAGCCGGCCGCGATCAGCGGCGCGGTCGAGAAGCCGAATTCGTCGGCACCGAGCAGCGCGCCGACGATGACGTCGCGGCCGGTGCGCAAGCCGCCATCGACCTGCAGCGCCACGCGTGAGCGCAAACCGTTCAGCACCAGCGTCTGGTGCGTCTCGGCAAGGCCCATTTCCCACGGGCTGCCGGCGTGCTTCAGCGACGTCAGCGGCGAGGCACCGGTGCCGCCATCATAGCCCGAGATGGTGATGTGGTCGGCGCGCGCCTTGGCGACGCCGGCCGCAACCGTGCCGACGCCGACTTCCGAGACCAGCTTGACCGACACGTCGGCCGCCGGGTTGACGTTCTTCAGATCGTAAATCAGCTGCGCCAGGTCTTCGATCGAATAGATGTCGTGATGCGGTGGCGGCGAGATCAGGCCGACGCCCGGCGTCGAGTGCCGGACCTTGGCGATGGTCGCGTCGACCTTGTGGCCGGGCAGCTGGCCGCCCTCGCCGGGCTTGGCGCCCTGCGCCACCTTGATCTGCATCATGTCGGAATTGACGAGATATTCGGCCGTCACGCCGAAACGGCCCGAGGCGATCTGCTTGATCGCCGAGCGTTCCGGGTTCTTGCCGCCGCCGGGCAGCGGCAGATAGCGGTCCGCCTCTTCGCCGCCCTCGCCGGTGTTGGACTTGCCGCCAATGGCGTTCATGGCGCGCGCCAGCGTGGTGTGCGCTTCGCGCGAGATCGAGCCGAAGGACATCGCCCCGGTCGAGAACCGCTTGACGATGTCGGCCGCCGACATGACGTCGTCGAGCGCGACCTTCTTGCGGCCGGTTTCTTCGGCCAGCTTGATCCTGAACAGGCCACGAATGGTCTGGGCCCGGGCCGTCTCGCTGTCGATCTGCGCGGAATAGTCCTTGAACGTCTCCCACGAGCCCTGGCGCACGGCGTGCTGCAGGGTAGCGACCGCGTCGGGCGACCACATATGCGCCTCGCCGCGCATGCGGAACATGTATTCGCCGCCGACTTCCAGGCTGTTGCGCAGCACCGGATCGTTGCCGAAGCCGTCATTGTGGCGGCTGAGCGTCTCGGTCGCGATCTCGTCCAGCCCGACGCCTTCGATCAGCGTCGCGGTGCCGGTGAAATACTGTTGGACGAAATCGGTCTTCAGCCCGATGGCGTCGAAAATCTGCGCGCCGCAATAGGACTGATAGGTGGAGATGCCCATCTTGGACATCACCTTCAGGATGCCCTTGCCGATCGACTTGATGTAGCGCGTGACGACTTCGTAGGCGTCGACCTCTTTCGGCAGTTCGCCGCGCTTGTGCATGTCGAGCAGCGTGTCGAAGGCGAGGTAAGGGTTGATCGCCTCGGCGCCATAGCCGGCAAGGCAGCAGAAATGATGCACTTCGCGCGGCTCGCCGGATTCGACGACGAGGCCGACCGAGGTGCGCAGCCCCTTGCGGATCAGGTGGTGATGCACCGCGGCCGTCGCCAGGAGCGCCGGGATGGCGATGCGGTCCGGCCCGACCTGGCGGTCGGACAGGATGATGATGTTGTAGCCGCCGGCGACAGCCGCCTCCGCCCGCTCGCACAGGCGGTCGATGGCGCCCTGCATGCCCGCGGCTCCTTCATTCGAGCCGTAGGTGATGTCGATCGTCTTGGTGTCGAAGCGGTCCTCGGTGTGCCCGATGGAGCGGATCTTCTCCAGATCGCCATTGGTCAGGATCGGCTGGCGCACCTCGAGCCGCTTGCGGCGCGAATTGCCGACCAAGTCGAAGATGTTCGGCCGCGGCCCGATGAAGGACACCAGGCTCATCACCAGTTCCTCGCGGATCGGGTCGATCGGCGGGTTTGTGACCTGGGCGAAGTTCTGCTTGAAATAGGTGTAGAGCAGCTTCGACTTGTCCGACATCGCCGAGATCGGCGTATCGGTGCCCATCGAACCAACGGCTTCCTGGCCTGTCGTCGCCATCGGCGACATCAACAGCTTGGTGTCTTCCTGGGAGTAGCCGAACGCCTGCTGGCGATCGAGCAGGCTGACATCCTTGCGCAGCGCGCGCGGCTCGACCGGCTTCAGGTCTTCGAGGATGAGCTGTGTGTTGGCGAGCCAGGTCTTGTAGGGGTGCTTGGTCGCGATCTCCGACTTGAGCTCCTCGTCCGAGACGATGCGCCCCTTCTCCAGGTCGATCAGCAGCATGCGGCCGGGCTGCAGCCGCCACTTCTTGACGATCTTCTCTTCCGGCACCGGCAGCACGCCGGCTTCCGAAGCCATGATGACGCGGTCATCGTCGGTGACGATGTAGCGCGCCGGGCGCAATCCGTTGCGGTCGAGCGTGGCGCCGATCTGGCGGCCATCGGTGAAGACAACCGCCGCCGGTCCGTCCCACGGCTCCATCAGCGCGGCATGGTATTCGTAGAAGGCCTTGCGATCGGCATCCATGAGCTTGTTGCCGGCCCAGGCTTCCGGGATCAGCATCATCATGGCATGGCTGAGGCTGTACCCACCCTGGAACAGGAATTCGAGCGCATTGTCGAAACAGGCGGTGTCGGACTGGCCTTCATAGGAAATCGGCCACAGCTTCGAGATGTTGTTGCCGAACAGTTCGGAATCGACCGACGCCTGTCGCGCCGCCATCCAGTTGTTGTTGCCACGCACGGTGTTGATCTCGCCATTGTGGGCGACCATGCGATAGGGATGCGCCAGCTTCCACGACGGGAAAGTGTTGGTCGAGAAGCGCTGGTGGACAAGAATCAGCGCGGTTTCGAAGCGCGGATCGGTCAGGTCCTTGTAATAGGCGCCGACCTGATAGGCGAGGAACATGCCCTTGTAGACGATGGTGCGTGCCGACAGCGACACACAGTAGGAGCCGATGTCCTTGTTGTCGTTCTCGGCGTAGATGCGGCCCGATATGACCTTGCGCAGCAGATAGAGCCTGGCCTCGTACTCCTCGTCATCGGGGATGTCTGATGTGCGGCCGATGAAGACCTGCCGATGGAACGGTTCGGACGCGACGATATCAGGCGCCTTCGACAGCGACGAATTGTCGACCGGCACGTCGCGGAAACCGATGAGCGGAAGCCCCTCGGACTGCGCCGATTCGGCGATGATGTCCTCGATATGGGCGCGAAGTGCCGCGTCCTGCGGCATGAACCAGTGTCCGACGCCGTACTGACCTACCAGCGGCAGTTCGATGCCCTGGGCTGCCATCTCCTCGCGGAAGAAACGGTCGGGAAGCTGCACCAGCACGCCGGCGCCATCGCCGACCAGCGGATCGGCGCCGACGGCGCCGCGATGCGTCAGGTTTTCGAGCACGGCAAGGCCGTCCTTGACGATCTGATGCGACTTCACGCCCTTCATGTTGACGATGAAGCCGACGCCGCAGGCATCATGCTCGTTGCGCGGGTCGTAGAGGCCTTGGGCGCCGATGTTGGTTCGGCTAGTATTGGTTCGGGACGCGGTTTTGACGGTTGCCGCTTTCGTCTGCGCGGCCTGGCCGTTCGTCGCAGAGTGCGTCATGTCCGTCATCTCTCGGTCCTCCATTCCCAGCCCTTCGGGCGCTGGTCTGCCCCGGCAAGCGCCTGGCTCACCCTGATCCTTGCGGCACGTCTTGCGAAATCCTTGCCGAACCAGACGGCTTTCCGCATGGTTCGTATTCGTACAGGCCAGCGTCTGGCTGTCCAACCTGTCGCCCGCAGCAACAGCCGGAGAGGCCCAAATGATACGCCAATCCAGCTCGTTTTGTGCGACAAAATAAGACAGCACTACTGTCCTAAATTTTTATGACAGAAATCCTGGACGCACACAAGACCGATTCACAAAAAACTTGGACCGCCAGCGACATAAAATTACGTGAAGTTGAGGAAAAACGTAAGCTTCGATCACAGCAGCTTTTCGGATCTGGCTGGCTTTACCGCTTTTCCGACACGTGGCCCTTGCGTGTGAAACCCCAAAGCAGCCAAGGTCGCGCCGTTTTCAACCGAAGCAGGATTCCTGATGTTTTTTGCATCCGACAACTGGGCGGGCGTCCATCCCGACATCTCGGCCAATTTATCCCGGCATGCCGCGGGCATCGCCACCGCTTATGGCGACGGCGAGCTCGACCGCGCCGTCTACCGGCGCTTCAGCGAGATTTTCGAACGGGATGTCGCGGTGTTCTTTGTCGCGACCGGCACGGCGGCCAACGCGCTGTCCATGGCGGCGTGCAATCGCATCGGCGGCGTCGCCTTCTGCCATTCCGAAGCGCACATGAATGTCGATGAATTCGGCGCCGCGGGCTTCTACACCGGTGGAGCGCGCATGTCGCCGGTTCCGGGGCCACTGGGGCGCATCAATCCGCAGGCCCTCGACCGGGCCATCACGCGCTACTCGCAAGACCTCGCCCCCGCCGGCCAGCCGATGGCGGTGACGATCACCCAGGCGACCGAGGTCGGCACTGTCTACACCGTCGACGATGTCAAGGCGATCGCCGAAGTCAGCCGCCGTCACGGCCTGCCTCTGCACATGGACGGAGCGCGGTTCGCCAACGCGATTGCGGCGACGGAAATCAGTCCCGCAGAAATGACCTGGAAGAGCGGCGTCGATATCATCTCCTTCGGAGGCACCAAGAACGGCTGCTGGATGGCCGATGCGGTGGTGGTCCTGAACCCCGACGTGGCACGCGACCTGCGCCTGCTTCGCCAGCGCGCCGGGCAGACCTTTTCCAAGGCGCGCTTCATCTCGGCTCAGTTCGAAGCCTATTTCACCGACGATCTCTGGCTGAGGATGGCGCACCACGCCAATGCCATGGCCGCGCGGCTGGCCGCGACGATCGAGGATGCACCGGCAGGCCGGCTGGCCTGGCTGCCGCAGGCCAATGAAGTGTTCGCGATCCTCGACCGCGCCAAAGCCGAAAAGCTGCAGGCGGCCGGGGCAAAATTCTACGAATGGGGTCTGCCGCAGGGCTTCGACAGCCACCTCGGCGACAATGAAGTGATCTACCGTTTCGTCGCCAGCTTCGCGACCACGACCGAAGAGATCGACCACCTTGGCCACCTGATCGCTTGAGCTTTTCCTATGACCATGTCACCGCTCGGCTCGACTATGCGGCTGATCCGCCCCGCTCCAAACGTGCTCGGCTTTTATGACGGCCGGATAGAGGGCGTTCGCGGCTGGTCGGATCAGCCCAATTGGCTCGATGACGGCGCCTATGCCCTTGGCATTTGCACCTATGCAATTGTCGATGGCTCGGAAGCGCTTGTCTATGACACGCATATTTCGCTTCAGCACGCCCGGATCATCCGGCAAACGCTAGAGGGTATGGGCGTCACCTCGATGCGGGTGGTCCTCAGTCATTGGCATGATGATCATGTCGCCGGCAACGAGGTGTTCCGGGATTGCGAAATCATCGCCAACAACCTCACAGCCTCTGCTCTCGCAGAGAACCGGACCAAACTGGAAAATGAGAACCCGCCGATCAGACCCCTTATCCTTCCGAATCGGACATTCGACGACAATCTCGACCTCATGGTCGGGTCGATAGCGGTCGACCTTCGGCACGTCGAAATCCACAGTCACGACGGTACCGTGTTGGTCATGCCCAGCGCCGGTCTGCTCTTTGCGGGCGATACGCTTGAAGATCCGATCACTTATGTCGGCGAACCGGAACGGCTGACTAAACATCTGGACGATCTCGAACGCATGGCCGGCTGGACCTTTGACCGCATCCTACCCAATCACGGTTCGTTGCAGATGATCCAATCCGGTGGGTACGGTCGCGAGTTCATTGCCGCTACCCGATCCTATGTCGAAAAGCTGCTTCGCTGCCGACACGAGCCCGATCTGGTGAGGCAAGATCTGAGAGCCTTCGCTGCCGAAGTGTTTGCCTCCGGTGCCGTCGGTTATTTCGCGCCATACGAGGCCGTTCACCGACAAAACGTTGAGGCCGTGGTGGCTTCGGGGACTGCCAGCTGAACATAAGAAAGGCGGCGCCCTTCGGCGCCGCCTTTGCCCTGGGAGGCTATCGGTTTAGTTGGCGGTCTTTAGTTGGCGGTCTTGGCCTCGATCTGCTTGGCCTTGGCCGGAGCCGAGGTGATCGCGATCTTGCGCGGCTTCAACTCCTCGGGAATGTTGCGCTTGAGGTCGACGAAGAGCAGGCCGTTCTTCAGCGCGGCGCCGACGACTTCAACATGGTCGGCAAGCTGGAAGCGGCGTTCGAAAGCCCTCGAGGCAATGCCGCGATAGAGCAGTTCGGAACCTTCGCCCGTGCCCTCGTCCTTGCGCTCACCTTTTACCGTCAGCACGTTGCGATGGGCTTCGATCGAGATTTCCTCGTCCGAGAAGCCGGCAACAGCCATCGAGATCCGGTAGGAATCCTCGCCGGTGCGCTCGATGTTGTAGGGCGGATAAGTCTGCGCGCCATCGGGCTGCGCAAGCGAATCGAGCATGGTGAAGAGACGGTCGAAGCCGACGGTCGAGCGATAAAGCGGGGAAAAGTCAACGTGACGCATGAGGTGTTCTCCTGTTGAGCAACATGGTTTGCGTATGGCCGGTGCGAAACCCTTGAGCGGCGTTTCGGCTGGACCAGCGGCCCCGATATTGGCGACCGCATCCGACATTTGGGGAGCGCTCGAAGGCATTTCAAGATTTCTCCTGCCAGCAAAAACCGTGCGGCTGTTCGTTGATGAACGGCAGATGAACCAAAGCTTCGGCGCGCGTTCAGACAGCCGGCGCTAGAGTGGGCCCAAGATCAAGGATTGGCGGCGCGCCGGACGATGAACCGTTCTTGAGACGCCGCAACGAGGCCGACCGGGGTGTAACGTCCCTTCCTCCCGGATCGACAGAGGCCGGAAGCACGCTTTCAAGCGGCTTCCGGCCTTCCCCATTGTGTGTCTCGCGTCACCGGGAATTCCTTTGCTTTTGGCGCATGGGCGTCTATCACCTTAGCGGAGCCAGCCAGCACGGGCGGGCACGAGCACGAAGCGCCGAATGACGGATCTTGTCCCAGACATCCCCCTTTTTCACGAAATCGAGGGCAATCCACGACCGGAAAACGCCAGCGGCGGCTTCTTCACCACCCGCGACCGCAAGAAGATCCGCTACGGCCTGTTCGGCGCAGTCACTCGCCCGTTGAAGGGCACCGTGGTCGTGCTCACCGGCCGCAACGAGTGCATCGAGAAATATTTCGAAACCATCCGCAATCTTGCCGACCGTGGCTTTGGCGTCGCCACCCTCGACTGGCGCGGCCAGGGTGATTCTTCCCGTCTGATCCGCGATCGCCAGCGCGGCTATGTCCGTAGCTTCCGCGACTACACCGCCGACCTTGAGCAGTTCTTCGAGGAGATCGTGCTGCCCGACTGCCGCGGGCCCTACTACATCCTCGCCCATTCAGCCGGTGCGGTGATCACGCTGCTTGCCACGCCGTCGATGGTGAACCGCGTGCGGCGCATGGTGCTGATCGCACCATTCCTGACCGTGCCCGACCTGCCGGTCTCGATATCGACGGTTCGGCGCGTCTGTTCGTTCTTCTGCGCGCTCGGCCTTGGCAGGCTCTATGCCGCCTGGGGTCCACGGCCGAAGATGCCGGCCCCTTTCGAGACCAACAAGCTGACGTCCGACCCGGTGCGCTACCGGCGCAACACGCGGATCTACGAAGAGTACCCGCAGCTGGCGCTCGGCGGCCCGACCATCCGCTGGCTGCAGGCCGCCGCCAAAGCATCCGAGGCTGTCAGTGACCCCGACTTCATGGCTCGCATTCAGGTCCCCATGCTGATAATCGCCGCCGGCGCCGACCAGGTCGTCTCGACCAAGGCGGTGGAAGCCTATGCCAGGCGTCTGCGGCTCGGTTCACTGCTGATGATCGACGGCTCCCGCCACGAAATCCTGCAGGAGGCCGACATGTACCGCGAGCAACTCCTCGCCGCCTTCGATGCCTTCATTCCCGGCAGCGACGATCCTACGGCCTGACAGACGCCGATCCCCGGCTCACGCCTGGCGGGCGAACTCCATGACCCAGTTGGTCTCCCAGCTCGTGCCGCCATCGAGCGAAAAGGCCTGTTCCCAGCGCGCCGAATTCTCCATCATCCGTGACCAGAGGAAACGAACCTGGATCGGCCGCCCGTCGAAGACGTCGTCACACAGGAACGTGCCGACACCGTCGGTGAACGCGCCGCGCACCGGCACGTCGATGGTCAGCGGGTTGCGGCCATCGATCCACCAGATCGACCATTGCCGTGTCGCCGGATCGAAGGTCCGCACCGTTGCGGCACGATAGGCGCCGTCCGGCAGCTCGATCACATTGTCGTCGACATTGCCAAGACCGCCGAGCAGCGGACGCACCTCGCATGTGCCGCCGAATTCGTCCCAGTTGGTATCGCTCGCAAGGCGCTTTTGCAGCCTTCGATGGCTGACATTCCAGCAGCCGAAGAAGAAGTCGAAATCGCTGCGGCCGTCCGCCGGAATGTCATTGGCGTGGCTGGCTGTTGATTGTGTCGGCATGTCTCGTCCTCCTCTGGAAAGGCCCCTTCCATAGTCGGTCCCTACTGACACCCTGTTGTCAGTAGGGATGGGCCGGCGCTGCCCGCGCACACAAAGTGCTAAAGAATCTGACAGCCCGCGCCGTCCCGCAGTGCTCATCTGTCCGTGTCGAACTGAACGCCATGGAGATGAGATCATGACCGAGAAAACCTGCGCCGCCTGCGATTGCCAGCTGGACGCCAACCCGATCCGCGTCAAGGTCGGCGGCAAGACCGTCGAAGTCTGCTGCGAGGAATGCGCGCAAGCGCTGAACGAAGCCGGCGCCTCGGCAGCCGGCACTAGGGAGGACTGAGCGATGCGCCCTGATCATACGGCGACGCAATGCCTGGCCGGCACGGCGCCGACGCAGGCACCGGCAATCCGCACCGTGACCATTCGCCAGACTTTGTACGCACAATTCATTGCGACGGCTGGCTGGATCAGTTGTCAGATGGAGAGGCGCCGAAGCCGCCGCGCTTTGCTCGAGATGACCGACGACCAACTCAAGGACATCGGTCTGTCGCGCGGCGAAGCTTACTCAGAATTCACGCGCCGGCTGTGGGATTGATGCATACCGCCGAAAAGTGGTCCCCGTTTTGGGGCGACGACATGCGTGAAACAAAAAAACTCAAAGCGCGTCGCGTGAATCCATTTTGACGCGACGCGCATTAAGAAGCGGCCTGCCTGGAAGTCTCCTGACAGGAATGGGCGGCCGATTGCGTAGAGTGCCGATGCAGGACCCATGGCCCGGCAGAGGAAAACAACGCAATGGCCATATCCCAATTCACGGTCCAGCTGCTTCTCGACACCGGCACTGTCAGAGTGCGCGACGTCGCCTGCAGCGGGCAATGCCGGCACAGGAGCGAGGAAGAGTGCACGTCGGCGACGCATCTGGTATTTCCCTATCGCGGCGTCTTCGTGCGCCATGTCGGCCGCAATGATGCGGTCGCCGAAGCCAATCAGCTGCTGTTCTTCAACGAGGCGGAAGCCTATCGGATCAGCCACCCCGTCGACGGTGGCGACGCCTGCCTCGATCTCGTCGTCGAGGAGGCTCAGCTGCTGGAGCTGGTGCCGAAGGAGCAATTGCGCAGCGGCGCGACCCCGGCGTTCCGTCGCCAACGCCGGCGCATCGACCCACGGGCGCAGGCTTTGGTGGCTTTGCTGCGCCACAGCTTGAGCCGCAACATAGCCGAAACGCTCGAGGCCGAAACCCTGGCGCTGACGCTGGTGCGGCGCTCTCTCGGCGAGCGGACCTCGCATGTCGCCGGCCCCAGCCCGGGCCGACAGAAACTGGTCGACCGTGCCAAGCTCGTTTTGTCCTCGGATCTGTCGCGACGCTGGACTCTGGCCGAAATTGCCGCCGAGGTCGGCGTCTCGCCGGTCTACCTGACGCAGATGTTCCAGCAGGTCGAGGCCATGCCGCTCTACCGTTATCATTTGCGCCTGCGGCTGGCGCGCGCGCTCGACCTGCTTGGCCGCTACGACAATCTGACGACGCTGGGCATGGACCTTGGCTTCTCCAGCCACAGCCATTTCAGCTCCGCGTTCAGGCTGGTTTACGGCCGCACCCCAGCGGAGTTCCAGCGCTCGATCAAGCCGCGCTGAAGCAGTTCAGGAAAAGTCAGCCTCGGAGCGCAGCCATCGCCGCCGCATGCAGCTCCGGCGTCGCCGCTGCCACGACATCGCCGCCCTTCTCCGCCGGCCCGCCATCGAATGTGGTGACCACGCCGCCGGCCTTTTCGATGATCGGGATCAGCGCCACGATGTCGTACGGCTTCAATCCGGGATCGGCGACGATATCGACGCTTCCCGATGCGATCATGGCGAAGGCATAGCAATCGGTGCCGTAGCGGGCGAGTTGCACCTGCTTTTCGAACTGGTCGTAGCGCTCGCGCGCCTCGCCCTTGAACAGTGCCGGCGTGGTGGTGAACAGAGTCGCGTCGGCGAGCTTCGTCGTCTTGCGGGTTGTCAGCTTGCGCGGGCCACCCGGCCCCTCATAGTGAGAGCCCGAGGCGTTGGCGTAGTAGAGCTCGCCGGTGAAAGGTTGCGACATCATGCCGGCAACAGCATCGCCGTCGACCGTCAGTCCGACCAGCGTCCCCCACACAGGCAGGCCGGAGATGAAGGCGCGCGTGCCGTCGATGGGGTCGATCACCCAGACATGTTTGCTCGAAATGTTTTCGCTGCCGTGCTCCTCGCCAAGGATGCCATGGTCGGGATACTCAGCCGATATCAGCGCCCGGATGGCGCGCTCGGCCTCGCGATCGGCTTCGGTGACCGGGTCGAAACTGCCCTTTTCCTTGTTGGCGACGGCGCCCTGGCTGCGGAAGCGCGGCAAGGTTTCCGCCGCGGCCGCCCGCGCGATGCGGCGCATGAAATCGATGCTGATATCCAACTGATTCTCCCGCATTGCAGCATGCCCGAGCCGTGCTCTGCCGCCAATTTCCTGCCTAAACGAGGCTGTTCGACGATTTTTCCGCGACGGCACCTGTTGCCCGGATGTCACACAAGCGTCACCGAAAAGCAATTTCCACATCAGAGTGAATTAAAAAAGCCTGAAGGTCGCTTGACATTTGTGCAGCGCACAATACCCTCAACCTCGGACAGGTTTTCCTGTCCATGCCCTCCTTGGGCGTTTCCTCCCTAGACTTCGACCGTATCGTGCAAACGATGCGGTCTTTTTTTACGCCGGAGCGCCCCGGACCAAGGTTTCACTCCGCCGCCAGCGGCAGGTCGATGAAATGATGGTCCGGCATTGCCATCAGATCCGCCGAAAATCGCGACAAATCGTCGGCCAGCGCGTCGAAGCCGGCGGCCTTCTCGAATGTCCGCTCGTTCATGTAGAGCCCGCGATTGACCTCGATCTGCAGGGCGTGGAGATGGCGCGCCGGGCGGCCATAGTGCTCGGTGATGAAGCCGCCGGCATAGGGCTTGTTGTGGGCGACGGCGTAGCCCATGGCGGTGAGCAGGCCGATCGCGGTCTCGGTCAACGCCGCGGTGGCCGAGATGCCGAAACGGTCACCGATGATGAAGTCAGGCCGCAAGCCGTTGTCGCCGACGCGGATACTCGCCGGCATCGAATGACAGTCTATCAGCACGGCAAAGCCGAAACGCGCATGGGTCCTGGTCAAAAGCCGTTTCAGCGTCTCGTGATAGGGCTTGTAGACGGCCTCGATGCGGGCGACCGCTTCGGACAGCGGCAGGCGGCCGGAATAAATATCGAGCCCCTCGCCGACCAGCTTGGGCACCGTGCCAAGCCCGCCAGCCACCCGCGCCGAGCGGATGTTGCAGAACGACGGCACCGGCTCGGCGAACATGCGCGGATCAAGTTCCCACGGCTCGCGGTTGACGTCGAGATAGGCGCGCGGGAAATTCGCCGCCAGCATCGGCGCCCCCAGCGCCACGGCGCCGCCGAACAGTTCGTCGACATAGCAGTCTTCCGACCGGCGGATGGCGTTGCGGTCCAGCCTTGCCATGGCAAGGAAGCGCTCCGGATAGTAGCGGCCGCTATGCGGTGAGTTGAAAAGGAAGGGGACGCGCTGCTCGGCGCCCGAACGGATTTCGAAGGGTGGAAAGACCGAAAAATCCTCGGCTGCCGTCTTCAATTTGTGCGAACCCGCAAACACCAGTGCATCATGATATGAAGGTGCCACCTTGCTGGCCGCGTGTCCAGCATTTCAGCGGCAGCACAGGCCGGGCAAATATGGTCCATCCCGGTTCTCGTTCACTTGATGTTTACCCTCACCTCCTCATATACAGGATGGTTAACGGGCTTGCCCAACGGCAATCTCGAGCGGGTGATTCGGACGGGATATCATGGCACGCATTCTACTGGCGGAAGACGACGACGATATGCGTCGGTTCCTCGTCAAGGCGCTGGAGCGCGCCGGCTACCAGGTCAGCGATTTCGACAATGGCGCCAGCGCCTATGAGCGGCTGCGCGAGGAACCGTTCTCGCTGCTTTTGACCGACATCGTCATGCCGGAGATGGACGGCATCGAACTGGCGCGCCGCGCCACTGAGATCGATCCCGACCTCAAGGTCATGTTCATCACCGGTTTTGCCGCCGTTGCGTTGAATCCGGATTCCAAGGCGCCTAAGGACGCCAAGGTGCTGTCGAAGCCGTTCCACCTGCGCGACCTCGTCAACGAGGTCGAAAAGATGCTGCAGGCGGCCTGAGCCGCTTTCCGAGCCAATGCATGTCGCCCAAAAGTGGCCCCGGTTTTGGGAGAACGACATTCAAGAAAACAAAGACCTGAAGCGCGGCGCTTGATTCCGTTCAAACGCGACGCGCTTTAGGCGTAAGCACCCTTGTCGCCACTGCGGCGAGACGACGCCTTCTTTCCTTTTTCCTGCTATTGACGCGCTGGATCAAAAATGGTGTATGCGCGGCTTCGGATGGGCGTGTAGCTCAGCGGGAGAGCACTGCATTGACATTGCAGGGGTCACAGGTTCAATCCCTGTCACGCCCACCATCCAATCCCAGACGATCAATACGTTGCGTTGAGTTTCCGCTGACCAGGCATCCAAGGGCCGGCTAGCCCTGCTTTTCCTTGTAGAGCAGCAATTCAGGCCGATATTCGAAATGCATGGTGTCGTAGTGATACCAGCGCCCGCCCCAGATAAAACCCTGCCTTTCAAACAACGTGACGATTGATAAGGGAATGCGGTTCTTGAACGGGATACGGCCCTTGTCATCGGGCTTGTTCCAGAACCAATAGTCGGAATAACCGACATTGATATCGAATGCAGCGCCGAAGGAATGGACGCTGAGCTGATCCGTGCCGGCGATGACCCGCCAGTTGAAACCGCCGCCTGGCTTGAGGCCGTAGCGGCTCATGTCGGCGGGCAACTCCTGCAAGGCATTCGAGATTTTGGAGAGGCGCGCGTCGACACCGAAGAGCGAGGTTATCCGAACCGGATACTTGCCCAGTTTGGGCAGCCATTTGACGGTCGTCAAATGATCGCCGACCGCCGCGGCACTGGCTCCATAAAGTTTTTTGAAGAAAGCCTCGTTGCGAATCCGCCCGGGATCGAAATCCACGTCGGGGATAAGGTCTCCGGCACTGGCTGGCGGATAAATGTAGTGGAACATGTCCTCGATATCGGGGGACTTGATCAACTCCTCGGCTGTGCGTGCCTTGCCGTCATCCCACACCATCGTGGCACCATCCGACCACGTCACCGTATTGCCCGAGATGGTAAAAAGGCCGGGGTAGGCTTCGAGCAGCGCAGCCTTGGCGTCAGCCTGATCGACGCCATCACCGCCTTGCGCGGCTGACAAGGGGATCGCCGCCAGCAAAACCACGAAACCGATGGAAATCCTTGGCTTCATCGCCAGCACGGCCCCCCGAAATCGCACGCCTACCCTTTCGATCATAAACGAAAAGGGAATGTGGATCAGGGCACGAGCCCACATTTATCCTGAGATGCCCGCGACGGCACACAAACTTCTCATCCTGGCCACCGCCAGTTCCGGATCGGCAAGCAACCCGGCCTGGTCGGCAAGGCGGAAGACATCGGCATAGTGGCGGATACCGCGCGCCGACTGCATGCCGCCGACCATCGCGAAATGATCCTGATGGCCGTTCAGCCAGGCCATGAAGACGATGCCGGCCTTATAGTATTCGGTCGGCGCCTCGAAGATTTTTCGCGACAGCGGCACGGTCGGCGCCATCAGCGCGTCATAGCCGGCGCGGTCGCCGTCCGCCAGTTTCGCCAGTGCCGCATTGGCGACAGGCGCGATCGCATCGAAAATGCCGAGCAGCGCGTGCGAGTGTTTGCGGCTGTCGCCGGCGATCAGTTCGGGATAGTTGAAGTCGTCGCCGGTGAACATGACGACGCCGTCCGGCAGCCGATTCCTGAGCGCGACTTCCTTGCCGGCATCGAGCAGCGAGATTTTTATCCCCTCCACCTTGCCGGCGTGGCGTTCGATGATCGCGACGACGGTGTCGAGCGCGGCCTCGAAATCGCCGCTRCCCCAATAGCCCCTGAGTGCCGGGTCGAACATATCGCCCAGCCAGTGCAGGATGACCTTGCCGGACGCTTGGGACAGGATGCGGTCGTAGACACGGGCATAGTCGTCCGGGCCATTGGCAACAGCCGCCAATGCGCGGCTGGCCATCATGATCGCCTTGCCGCCCAGCCCTTCGATGAAAGCGAACTGCCCTTCATAGGCGGCGATGACATCGTCGAGCGTCCGGGCGGCGCTTGGCGCCAGGTGGTCGGTGCCGGCACCCGAGGCGAGATCGGCGCCTTCGACGGTGCGCGCTTCCGCGATCGAGCGGCGGATCAATTCCTGCGCATTTGTCCAGTCGAACCCCATGCCGCGCTGCGAGGTATCCATCGCCTCGGCGATGCGGAAGCCGAGCCGCCACAGATGATGACGGAATGCCATCGTCCTGTCCCAGTCGACCGCCGGCTGCGACCACGGATCGGTCATCGCCAGCGGATCGGCAACGACATGGGCCGCGGCATAAGCGATGCGCGAAAACCGTGCGCCGACCGCCGGCTGCACCGGCTGGCCGACCAGAGCGTAGCGGCTGCTGCGGCCACCCTCACCAGGCAAGGAAATGTCCATCGATCTCTCCCTATCGCCGTGCCTATAAATGGAACGTTCCAATAAATCAAGAACCTTTACGATTCAGAGCTCATTCGCGGATAAATGCTGCGTCGCAACACAGAAAGCCTTATGGAATGGGCTCGCCGGTCTCACCGGATCAATTTTTCGAATCCGGAAAGAACCTCGATTGACTCCAGATGAGGTTAGTGATTAGAACGTTCCAATAGATCGGCTTGAAAATCAGGGAGGATGCATCTGGATGGCCAGCCGGGCCAAGGCAACGATATTCGACATCGCCCGCGAAGCCGGCGTGTCCAAATCGACGGTATCGCTCGTGCTCCAGGGCAGCGGGCTGATCCGGCCTGAAACCGCGGTCAAGGTTCGCAAGGCGATCGAGGATGTCGGTTACGTCTACAACCGTGGCGCCGCCAATCTGCGCAAGGCTCACTCCAACGTCATCGGCATGGTCATCAACGATCTCACCAATCCCTTCTTCGCCGAACTGGCGGTCGGCATGGAGCGCGTCTTCCAGTCGGCCGGCATCGTGCCTTTCATAGCCAACACGGCGGAAAATCCGGTGCGCCAGGAAGAGGTGCTCAAATCGCTGATGGAGCAAGGCGTCGCCGGCCTCATCGTGTCGCCGGCGCGCGGCACCACGCCGGGCGCATTCCGCCGCCTGGAGATGGCGGGCGTTCCGGTCGTCTTCGCCATGCGCCGGCTGCCCGAAAGCCGCATTCCGGTGATCACGCCCGACAATCATCGCGGCGCCTACCTGGCCGCCGCCCATCTCATCGGAAAGGGGCATCGCCGGCTGGCCTTCTTCGGCGGCTCGGCCGACCTCGTGGTCTATCAAGAGCGGCTGGGCGGCTTTCGTGAAGCCTGTGAGACGCTTGGCATCGCCGCCCGTGACATGACCGTGATCGAAGGCGAGACCAGCCGCAGGGGCGGTATCGCCTGTCTGGATACCGCTCTCGCAACATCCGAGCCGCCGACCGCGGCACTCTGCTTCAACGATGCGGTCGCTTTTGGCGCCATGCTGGCTCTGCGCAAGCGCGGACTTGAGCCGGGACCGGATTTCGCCGTCGTCGGCTTCGACGACGTGGTGGAGGCCGAGCACTACATGCCGGCCTTGACCAGCGTCTCGGTGGACACGGCCGGCCTCGGCGAACGTGCCGCCCATGTCATGATTAAGATGATCCAGTCGCGCACGACGCGGGCCGAAGATCATATCGGTGCGGTCAATCTGGTGGTCAGGGAAAGCTGCGGCCCGGATCGCCGCACCCGAAACAGGCCCGCAGGAATGGGGGATGCGGCATGAGCGTCAGATGGGGTTTGATCGGCGCCAGCACGATCGCCAGACAGTTCATGATCAACGCCATCCGTTCGCAGGGCGATGGCGAGATCGCGGCGGTCATGAGTTCCAATCCCGAGCGCGCCACGGCCTATGCCAGAGAAAACAACATCCCGTTGGCTGTTTCGACGCTTGACGCTCTGCTCGGCGCCGACATCGACGCGGTCTACATCTCGACCACCAACGAACTGCATCTCGAGCAGGCTCTGGCCGCCACCAAGGCGGGAAAGCATGTGCTGTGCGAAAAGCCGCTGGCGCTGACCAGCGACGACGCGCGCACAATGGTCGCCGCCGCGAAGGCAGCCGGCGTCGTGCTCGGCACCAATCACCATCTGCGCAATGCCGGCGCGCACCGCGCTATGCGCGAGGCCATCGCCGCCGGCCGCATCGGCAAGCCGATCGCCGCGCGCGTCTTCCATGCCGTCTACCTGCCCGAAAACCTGCAGGGCTGGCGCATCACGAAGCCTGAGGCAGGCGGGGGCGTGGTGCTCGACATCACCGTGCATGATGCCGACACGCTGCGCTTCGTGCTCGGCGACGATCCGGTCGAAGTGTCGGCCTTCACGCAGTCGGCCGGCATGGCCGGTAGTGGGCTGGAAGACGGCGCCATGTGCATCTGGCGCTTCAAATCGGGCGTCATCGCCCAGTCGCATGAAGGCTTCACCACCAAATTCGCCGACACCGGTTTCGAGGTGCATGGCTCTGAGGGCTCGCTGATCGCCAGGAACGTGATGACGCAGAAACCGGTCGGCTCGGTGTTGCTGCGCACGGCCAACGGCGAGGAGCTGAGCTTCGACCGCGAGGACCTCTATTCCCGGTCACTGCGCCAGTTCCACGCCGCGATCCGTGGCGAAGGCCAACCTTCGGCCACCGGCGAGGACGGCATCTGGTCGCTCACAGCTGCCGAAGCAGCCCTTCAATCGGCCGGTTCCGGCAAGGCCGTCAAGATCGACCCGAAACTCGGGAGCAGGAATTGAGCAAGGTCGTTTCCGCCGCTGAAGCCGCAGGCCTGATCAAGGATGGCATGGTGGTGTCCGTCTCGTCGTCGAGCGGTCTCGGCTGCCCGGACGCGGTGCTGGCCGCGATCGGCGAGCGCTTCGACAGCGAAGGCCATCCGAAAGACATCACCACGCTGCACCCGATCGCCGCCGGCGACATGTATGGCATCAAGGGCATCGACCATCTGGCCAAGCCTGGCCTGTTGAAGCGCACATTGTGCGGCTCCTATCCGTCGGGGCCCTCCTCGTCCGAGCCGCCGCAGATCTGGAAGATGATCGGCGACAATTCGGTCGCCGCCTACAATGTGCCGTCCGGCATCCTGTTCGACATGCACCGCGAAGCCGCCGCCAAGCGTCCGGGTGTGCTGACCAAGGTCGGCCTCGATACGTTCGCCGACCCCCGCCACCAGGGCTGCGCCATGAACGCGGCCGCCAGTGAGCCGATCGTTTCGGTGCAGCAGTTCGACGGCGAGGAATGGCTCTATTTCCGCTCGATCGTGCCGCAGGTCTCGATCATCCGCGCCACCACGTCAGACGAGCGCGGCAACCTCACCTACGAGCATGAGGGCGCCTATCTTGGCGGCCTGGAACAGGCGCTCGCCGCCCGCAACAATGGCGGCGTCGTCATTGCCCAGGTCAAGCGCGTCGTCGAGAACGGCACGCTGAAGCCGCACGACGTGCGAGTGCCCGGCGTGCTGGTCGACCACATCGTCGTCGCGCCCGACCAGTTGCAGACAACGCTGACGCCCTACGATCCGGCAATCTCGGGCGAGGTCTTCCGGCCGCTGTCGAGCTTCCGCAACGCCGAGATGAACGTCCAGAAGGTGATCGCGCGCCGCGTCGCCTTGGAACTCCGCGACGGCATGGCCGTCAACATCGGCTTCGGCATCTCGGCCAATGTGCCGCGCATCCTCCTCGAGGAAGGCCAGCACGGCAAGGTCACCTGGGTGATCGAACAGGGTGCCGTCGGTGGCGTGCCGCTGCTCGACTTCAAGTTCGGCTGCGCTTCGAACGCCGAGGCGATCATGCCCTCGCCGCACCAGTTCATCTATTTCCAGGCCGGCGGCTTCGACGCGTCGCTGCTGTCCTTCCTACAGATCGACCGCCACGGCTCGGTCAACGTCTCGAAACTGTCCGCACGGCCGCATGTCACCGCCGGTGCCGGCGGCTTTGTCGACATCACCGCGCGGGCAAGGAAGATCGTCTTCTCGGGCTTCTTCAACGCCGGGGCGAAACTCTCCCTGGCCGATGGCGGCATCCGCATCGACCAGGAGGGCAAGGTCAAGAAGGTGGTCAACGAGGTCGAGCACATCTCCTTCTCGGGCAAGCGAGCCGTCGCGCAGGGACAGGACATCACCTATGTCACCGAGCGCTGCGTGATGAAGCTGACGCCGGAGGGCCTGGTCGTCACCGAACTCGCACCCGGCATCGACCTGCAGCGCGACGTGCTGGCCCAGGCCGAGATCCCGCTCGGTGTCGCCAAGGATCTCAAGACGACACCGGCAGCGCTCTACCTGGACCAGCCGATCGGGCTGTCGCTGAATGGCGGCGCCTCGCTTGGAGGCGCGCATGGCTGAGCGTCTCGTCACCTTCGAGCAGGAGGGCGCCATCGGCATCGTCACCTTGCGCCGGCCGGAGAAATTCAACGCGCTGGATATTCCGATGCTGCGCGCGCTGGAGGCAGCGCTGGACGAAGCGGAAATGGCGGAAGGCGTGCGCGTCGTATTGCTGCGCGGCGAAGGCAAGGGCTTTTGCGCCGGCGGCGACGTCGAGGCGTGGGCGCAGATGAGTGCCGCCGACTTCCAGGTGCAATGGGTGCGCTACGGCCATCGTGTCTTCGACCGGTTGGCGCGGCTACGGCAACCGACCATCGCCGTGCTGTCCGGCCATGCGCTGGGCGGCGGGCTGGAACTGGCGGTCGCCTGCGACTTTCGCTTGGCGGAGACACAGGTGAAATTAGGCTTCCCCGAAACCTCGATCGGCGTCGTCCCCGGCTGGTCCGGCACACAACGCGCGGTGCGCCGCTTCGGCGCGCAGACGGTGCGGCGCATGGCGCTGGGCGGCGAGATTCTGCTCGCTCCCGAAGCGCTGGCGCTCGGCGTGGTCGACCGGGTGGTCGAAACCGGCAGCAGCCTGACGGAAGCCAGGGCCTGGGCCGAAAAGATCGCCGAGCGCGGCCCGCTGGCGACGGAAGCCGCCAAGCTGATGATCGCGGTCGCCGAAGACGAGGAAAGTGCCGCGGCGACAGAAGCACTGGCCAGCGGCTTCATCGCCCTGACCGGCGATCTCAAAGCCGGCGTCGGCTCTTTCAAGACCAAGCAAAAACCAGCATTTTCAAGATCCTGAGGATTACACAGTTAGATGAACGCCCCTCTCAACATCATCATGCCCGCCGAGGCATCCGCAGCGCCAAGAACCTATCGGCTGCTGATCGACGGCAAGCATGTCGATGCCCGCGATGGCCGCACGCTGGAGCGCAAGAGCCCCGGCCACGGCTTCACCGTCTCGCACTATGCACAGGCCGGCGAAGCCGAAGTCGAAGCCGCGGTGCAGGCCGCGCACAGGGCGTTCGAGACCGGCCCATGGCCGCGCATGAAGGCGGCCGAGCGCGCCGCGATCCTGCTCAAGGCGGCCGACCTGATCGAGGCACGGCTGGAGGAGATCGCCCGGCTCGACGCACTGGAATCCGGCAAGCCGATCGCCCAGGCGCGCGGCGAAATTGGTGGTGCTGTCGACATCTGGCGCTATGCCGCCTCGCTCGCCCGCACCTTGCACGGCGAATCCTACGCCAATCTCGGCGACGCCATGCTTGGCGTGGTGCTGCGCGAGCCGATCGGCGTCGTCTCGATCATCACGCCATGGAATTTCCCTTTCCTCATCGTCAGCCAGAAACTGCCTTTCGCGCTCGCCGCCGGCTGCACGGCGGTGGTCAAGCCGAGCGAGATGACCTCGGCCTCGACCTTTGTTCTCGGTGACATCCTCATGCAGGCCGGCTTGCCCGCCGGCGTCGTCAACATCCTCGCCGGTCTTGGCGCCGATGTCGGCGCGCCGATGGTCAGCCATCCCCTGGTCGAGATGGTCTCGTTCACCGGCTCCACCCGGGTCGGCAAGATGACGATGGCCTCCGCCGCGCAAACCTTGAAGAAAGTCTCGATGGAACTCGGTGGCAAGAACGGCCAGATCGTCTTTCCGGACGCGGACCTCGAAGCGGCCGCCGACGCGGCGGTGTTCGGCGGCTTCTTCAACGCCGGCGAATGCTGCAATGCCGGCAGCCGGCTGATCGTGCACGAAGCGATCGCCGACGATTTTCTTGCTGCCGTGAAGGCGCTTACTTCCAGGGTGATCGTTGGGGATCCACTAGACGACCGAACCAAGGTCGGCGCGATGATCTCGTCCGACCATCTGGCCAAGGTAGCCGGCTATGTTACGGCAGCGGCAAGCGACGGCAGCAGCGTCTACAGCGGCGGCAAACAGCTGGCCTCGAATGCCGGCCAGTACCTCGATCCCACCATCATCCGCGGCGTCACCGAGGACATGGCCATCGCGCGCGAGGAAGTGTTCGGACCGGTGCTCTCGGTGCTGACTTTTGAAACGATTGAAAAGGCGTTGCACATCGCCAACAACACGCCTTATGGTTTGTCTGCGGGCGTGTGGAGCGCCAGCATCGACACCTGCATGTCGGTGGCGCGGAATGTGCGTTCGGGAACCGTCTGGGTAAACACGTTCATGGAAGGTTACCCCGAGCTGCCATTCGGAGGCTACAAGCAGTCCGGTCTCGGACGCGAACTCGGCAAACGCGCCGTAGAGGACTATACCGAAGAAAAGACAATCCAGTTTCATCGCGGCCAACGCACCGGATGGTGGGTCGGCTGAGTTGAGAAGAACCCGGCGGACATTCGCCGGTCGTGTAGATGCAACAAGGGAGGAAGTACATGTTGCGCAAACTTCTTATCGGAACGGCTCTCGCATCGGGCCTTGCTTTCGCGGCCCATGCCGAGGACGTCAAGGAAGTCCAGATGCTGCATTGGTGGACGTCGGGCGGCGAAGCGGCTGCTCTCAACGTCCTCAAGGGCGATCTGGCCAAGGAAGGCTATGCCTGGAAGGACGTGCCGGTGGCCGGCGGCGGCGGCGACGCAGCCATGACCGCGCTGAAGGCGATGGTCGCGGCCGGCAACTACCCGACCGCCTCGCAGATGCTCGGCTACACCGTGCTCGACTATGCGGCGGCCGGCGTGATGGGCGACCTGACCGAGACGGCGAAGAAGGAAGGCTGGGACAAGTCCGTTCCGGCCGCCCTGCAGAAGTTCTCGGTCTATGACGGCAAGTGGGTCGCGGCTCCGGTCAACGTCCACTCGGTGAACTGGCTGTGGATCAACAAGGCAGTCATGGACAAGATCGGCGGCACCGAGCCGAAGACCTTCGACGACTTCGTTGCCCTGCTCGACAAAGCCAAGGCGGCAGGCGTGATCCCGCTCGCTCTCGGCGGCCAGAACTGGCAGGAAGCCACCATGTTCGACTCGGTTGTGCTGTCGACCGGTGGACCTGAGTTCTACAAGAAGGCATTCAACGACCTCGACGACGCTTCGCTCAAGTCCGACACGATGAAGAAGTCGTTCGACAATCTCGCCAAGCTCGTCACCTATGTCGACCCGAACTTCTCCGGCCGCGACTGGAACCTTGCCACCGCCATGGTCATCAAGGGCGACGCCCTGGTGCAGGTCATGGGCGACTGGGCCAAGGGTGAATTCCACGCCGCCAAGAAGACCCCGGGCACGGACTTCCTGTGCTATCGCTTCCCGGGCACCGACGGCTCGGTGATCTACAACTCCGACATGTTCGGCATGTTCAATGTTCCGGATGACCGCAAGGCCGCCCAGGTCGCATTGGCCACCGCCACCCTGTCGAAGAGCTTCCAGTCGGCCTTCAACGTCGTCAAGGGTTCGGTTCCGGCCCGTACCGACGTTCCGGACACCGACTTCGACGCTTGCGGCAAGAAGGGCATCGCCGACCTGAAGGCAGCCAATGACGGCGGCACGCTGTTCGGCTCGCTCGCCCAGGGTTATGGCGCGCCTCCGGCGGTCGCCAATGCCTACAAGGATGTCGTCTCCAAGTTCGTCCATGGTCAGATCAAGACCTCGGACGAGGCCGTGACCGAACTGGTCAAGGCGATCGACGACGCCAAGTAAGCGCCACACACCAAAAGCGCCTTCCCCGCTCCAGCGGGGAAGGCTCCGATCCGCTAACCTGGTTGGCCTCGCGTCGACGGGAGGAGCCCTATGAGCACGGTAGCGACAAGCCAGATCAAGCTGACGCCGGAGCACGCCCGACCGCGCGCCTCGGTGCGCTCGCGCCTGCAGGACGCGCTGCCGAAGATCGTGCTGGCGCCGAGCTTCGCCATCACCATTGTCTTCGTCTACGGCTTCATCCTGTGGACGATCTATCTGTCCTTCACCAATTCCAAGACCTTCCCGTCCTATGTCATCACCGGCTCGCGCGCCTACCAGCGGCTTTGGGGCTGGACCTTCGACACCGACCCGCCATCGAGCTGGTACACATCGATCACCAACATGGGCATTTTCGGCTTTCTCTACATCTTCATCTGCCTGGCGCTCGGCCTTTTCCTGGCCATCCTGCTCGACCAGAAGATCCGCGGCGAAGGCGTGCTGCGGCCGATCTATCTCTACCCGATGGCGCTGTCCTTCATCGTCACCGGCGTCGCCTGGAAATGGTTCCTCGATCCCGGTCTCGGCCTCGAGCAGACCTTGCATCAATGGGGCTGGACGAGCTTCCATTTCGACTGGATCAAGAACAAGGACTTCGTCATCTACACCGTGGTCATTGCCGGCGTCTGGCAGGCCTCCGGCTTCATCATGGCGATGTTCCTGGCCGGCCTGCGCGGCATCGACGGCGAGATCATGAAGGCGGCGCAGATCGATGGCGCCACCACCTTCCAGCTCTATCGCCGCATCGTCATCCCGCTGCTGCGGCCGATCTTCCTGTCGGCCTTCATCGTGCTCGCCCACCTCGCCATCAAGTCGTATGACTTGGTTGTGGCGTTGACCAGCGGCGGCCCCGGCGGCTCGGCCTGGCTGCCGTCGAACTTCATGTATGAGTACACCTTCAAGCGCAACGAAATGGCCGTCGGCTCGGCCAGCGCGGTGATTATGCTGATGACCATCATCGCCATCATCGTGCCCTATCTCTATTCGGAACTGCGGGAGAAGCCGCGATGAGCGCCGTCACCACGCCCGCCCGCCAGGCCTCAGGCGGCATCAACGCTAGGATCGTCAACCGCATCGTCATCTACGGGCTGCTGGCGCTGTTTGCGCTGTTCTACCTGATGCCGCTGTTCGTCATGCTGGTCACCTCGTTCAAGACCATGGATGAGATCCAGAACGGCAACATGCTGGCGCTGCCCCAGGCACCGACCTTCGACCCGTGGGTGAAGGCCTGGGGCGAGACCTGCGTCGGCCTCACCTGCGCCGGCATCAAGGGCTATTTCTGGAACTCCATCAAGATGGTGGTTCCGGCCGTGCTGATCTCGACGATGCTCGGCGCCCTCAACGGCTACGTGCTGACCAAATGGCGCTTCCGCGGCGCAACGCTGGTGTTCGGGCTGATGCTGTTCGCCTGCTTCATCCCGTTCCAGTCGGTGCTGTTGCCGATGGCGACGATCCTCGGCAGCCTTGGCCGTTTCGGCGTGTCGCTGCAGAACTCGGTCGGAACGAGCTTCGGCCTGGGCAACGCCACGGTCAATCTCGTCTTCGTCCACGTCGTCTACGGCATCGGTTTCACCACTTTGTTCTTCCGCAACTATTACGAGGCGTTCCCGACCGAACTGGTCAAGGCGGCGCAGGTCGACGGCGCCTCCTTCTTCCAGATCTTCCGTCGCATCATGCTGCCGAACTCGATGCCGATCTTCGTTGTCACCGTCATCTACCAGTTCACCAACATCTGGAACGACTTCCTGTTCGCCTCTGCCTATGCCGGCACCGGCGACGCGATGCCGATGACTGTGGCGCTCAACAACGTCGTCAACACCTCAACCGGCGTCGTCGAATACAACGTCAACATGGCGGCCGCGATGATCGCCGCACTGCCAACCCTTCTCGTTTATGTGCTCGCCGGCCGCTATTTCGTGCGCGGTCTGATGGCGGGCGCCGTCAAAGGATAATCTGATGGCTTTTCTGGAAATTGATGGCCTGAGAAAGCGCTTCGGCCAGGTCGAAATCCTCAAGGGGATCGATGTCGAACTGGATAAGGGCGGCTTCCTGGTGCTGGTCGGCCCGTCCGGCTGCGGCAAGTCCACTTTGCTCAACACCATCGCCGGCCTGGAGACGATCACCTCGGGCGAAATCCGTGTCGAAGGCCGCGCAATCAACGATCTGCATCCGTCCAAGCGCGACATCGCCATGGTGTTCCAGAGCTATGCGCTCTATCCGAACATGACGGTGGCCGGGAACATCTCCTTCGGCATGGAGATGCGCGGCGTGCCGGCGGCCGAACGGCAGAAGGCGATCGACAAGGTGGCCAAGGTGCTGCAGATCGGCCACCTCCTGCAGCGCAAGCCAAGCCAGCTTTCCGGCGGCCAGCGCCAGCGCGTCGCCATGGGCCGGGCGCTGGTGCGCGACCCAAAACTGTTCCTGTTCGACGAGCCGTTGTCCAACCTCGACGCCAAGCTGCGTGTCGACATGCGCATCGAGATCAAGCGTTTGCATGCCACCACCGGCACCACCATCGTCTATGTCACCCACGACCAGATCGAGGCGATGACGCTGGCGACCAAGATCGCCGTCATGCGCGACGGCGAAGTACAGCAGTTCGGCACCCCGGCCGAGATCTACAACAACCCGACCAATCTCTTTGTCGCCGATTTCATGGGCTCGCCGGCGATGAACCTGATCCCGGCGACGATCGGCACCAACGGCAATGCGCTGTCCGTCGTGCTGCAGCGCGAGGCGCGCGAGCCGATCTCGCTGCCGATGGCCAATGCGCCGGCGGGCCTGTCGGCATTCCAGGGCAAGCCGATCATCTTCGGCGTCCGCCCCGAAGCCCTGACCGATCCGGAAGGCGCCGAGCGCAATGCCTCGAACATCGCCACTGCCGACTGCTTTATCGAGGTCGTCGAACCGGCAGGCTCCGACACCTTCGCCGTCACCAATCTCGGCGGCAAGGGCGTGGTGGCGCGGCTACGCGCCGACGCCAACATCCAGCCCGGCACCAACACCCCGCTCGCCTTCAACCTGACCAAGGCGGTGTTCTTCGATCCGGCGACCGAAAACCGCATTCTCTGACCGAGATGACAAATCCCGACATCGTCATAATCGGCTCCGGCATCGGCGGCGCCACGATCGCCTCCGGTCTGGCCGGCAGCGGCGCCTCGATCCTGATGCTGGAGCGCGGCGAACCGTTGACGGCAACGCCGCATGCGCGCGACACCCGTTCCATCTTCGTCGACGGCCACTATCGGCCAAAGGAGATGTGGCGCGAGGCCGGCGGTGCGGCCTTCAACCCCGGCAACTATTACTATGTCGGCGGCAATTCGAAATTCTACGGCGCGGTGCTGATCCGCTACCGCAGGGAAGATTTTGCGGCCATGGAGCATTTCGGCGGCGTCTCGCCGGCCTGGCCGTTTTCCTATGAAGAATTCGAACCCTGGTATTCGAAGGCTGAGCAATTGTTTCGCGTGCGCGGCTCGCTCGGCGAGGACCCGACCGAGCCGTTCCACTCGATCCCCTATGCCTTCAAGCCGGTGCCCGACGAGGCGCCGATCGCGCGCGCCCGCGCCGAGCTCCAGGGCCTCGGCCTGCATCCGGCCTCGCTGCCGCTCGGCGTCGACATCGACACCTGGCTGAAGGAGGGCAAGACCGGCTGGGACGCGTTTCCCAACACCGGCCAGGGCAAGGTCGACGCGCAAACGGGACCCCTGACGGCGGCGCTGACCGACCAGAACATCAAGCTCGAGACCGGCGCTTACGTCGAATATCTGGAAGCCTCGGCCGACGGCAAAACCATCGTCGCTGTTCACTACCGCCAGAATGGCGCGTTGAAAAAGCTGACGCCGAAGCTGGTCATCCTCTCCGCCGGTGCGGTCAATTCCGCCGTCATCCTGCTGCGTTCGCCGTCACCCGCCACCGGCAAGGGAGGTGGCAAGGGCCTCGCCAACCGCTCCGACCAGGTCGGCCGCAATTTCATGAACCACAATTCCAGCGCCATGCTGGCGATCGATCCGCGCCGCCGCAACGATGCCGTCTACCAGAAGACGCTGATGCTGAACGATTATTATCTGTCCGACGGCAAGGGCGGCAAGCCGCTCGGCAACGTCCAGCTTCTCGGCAAGATCGACGGCAACATCCTCAGCGCAAATGTGAAGTTCGCGCCGAAATTCGCACTCGATTTCATGGCCGGCCATGCCGTCGATTGGTACTTGATGTGCGAGGACCTGCCCGATCCCGAAAGCCGCATCATGGTCGACGGCAAGGACATTGTCATGCAATGGCGGCGCTCCAACATGCAGTCGCTCGACGGTTTGACCAAGGTGATGCGCGAAAACTTCCGCGCCTGCGGCTATCCGATCGTGCTGTCGCGCCCCTTTGACAAGCGCACGCCGTCGCACCAGTGCGGCACGGTGAAGATGGGCGACGATCCCGCCACAGCGCCGCTCGACCCGTTCTGCCGGTCCTTCGATCATCGGAATCTGTTCGTTGTCGATGGCGGCTTCCTGCCGAATTCGGCCGCCGTCAATCCGGCGCTGTCGATCGCCGCGCAAGCGCTGCGTGTCGCCGACCATATCCGCAAGAGCGAGCTTTCCCAATGACCCGCCCGGCGGCCATCGTCACCGGCGGCGCGCGCGGCATCGGCCTTGCCTGCGCCCAGGCGCTTGCCGATGCCGGCTTCGACATCCTCGTCGCCGACCTTGCCGAAAAACCCGCTGACGGGTTAGCCGAGGACATCATCACGCACGGCGCGCAGTTCGCCTATGTCAGCTGCGACATCGCCGATCTCGGCGGCCATGCGGCACTGGTCGATGCCACGATGCGCGCCTTCGGCCGCATCGACTGCCTGGTCAACAATGCCGGTGTCGGCGCCGTGGTGCGCGGCGACCTCCTGGAACTGAAGCCCGAGAATTTCGACAAGGCGCTCAACATCAATCTGCGCGGCACCGTGTTCCTCAGCCAGGCCGTCGCCAAGGCGATGCTGGCTGTCCCCGGAGATCACCCGAAATCGATTATCACCATCACCTCGGTCAGCGCCGAAATGGCGTCGCCGGAACGGCCGGACTACTGCATCTCGAAAGCCGGCCTGTCGATGTGGGTGAAAACCCTGGCGCTCAGGCTCGCCGCCGAAGACATCGCTGTGTTCGAGGTGCGGCCGGGCATCATCCGAACCGACATGACATCAGGCGTCACCGCCAAATACGGCGCCTTGATCGACGGTGGGCTGGTGCCGGCAAAGCGCTGGGGCGAAGCATCGGACATCGCTGCCGTGGTGGCGACGCTTGCCGGCGGCAAACTCGGCTTTTCGACCGGCTCGATCATCAATGTCGACGGCGCGCTCTCCGTGCCGCGGCTGTAAGGTGGATAGTGTCATGACCGACTACATCATCGTGGGCGCCGGCCCGGCCGGCTGCGTTCTGGCCAACCGGTTGAGCGAGGATCCGACGCATCAGGTGCTGCTGCTGGAAGCCGGCGGCAAGGACTGGCATCCTTATATCCATATGCCGGCGGGCTTTGCCAAGATGACCAATGGCATTGCCTCCTGGGGCTGGTCGACGGTGCCGCAGAAGCACATGAAGGACCGCGTCTTCTGGTACACGCAGGCCAAGGTGGTCGGTGGCGGGTCATCCATCAACGCCCAGATCTACACGCGCGGCAATGCCCGCGACTATGACGCCTGGGAGAAGGAAGAAGGTCTCGCCGGCTGGGGCTATCGCGATGTGCTGCCCTATTTCAAACGCGCCGAGAACAACCAGCGCTACGCTAACGACTTTCATGGCGACCAGGGCCCGCTCGGCGTGTCGAACCCGATTTCGCCACTGCCGATCTGCGAGGCCTATTTCCGCGCCGGCCAGGAGATGGGCATTCCCTTCAACCCGGATTTCAACGGCGCCAGCCAGGAGGGCGTCGGCTACTACCAATTGACCCAGAAGGATGCGAGGCGTTCCTCCGCTTCGGTCGCCTATTTGAAGCCGATCCGCGCTCGCAGGAACCTTACTGTCAGGACCGACGTGCTGGTGACGCGCATCGTCGTCGAGAGAGGCCGCGCCATCGGTGTCGAGATCGTCGACAGGCCGGGCGGCGAGAAGAAAATCCTGCGCGCCGACCGCGAGGTGATCGTCTCGTCCGGCGCCATCGGCTCGCCGAAGCTGTTGATGCAGTCGGGCATCGGCCCGGCCGACCATCTGAAATCGGTCGGCGTCACGCCGGTGCATGACCTGCCCGGCGTCGGCTCCAACATGCAGGACCATCTCGACCTGTTCGTCATCGCTGAATGCACCGGCGACCACACCTATGACAATTACGCCAAGCTGCACCGCACGGCCTGGGCCGGCCTGCAATATCTGCTGCTGAAGAAGGGACCGGTGGCCTCCAGCCTGTTCGAGACCGGCGGCTTCTGGTACGCCGACCCAACCGCCGCCTCGCCCGACATCCAGTTCCACCTCGGCTTGGGCTCCGGCATCGAAGCCGGCGTCGAGAAGCTGAATAACCCGGGCGTCACGCTGAATTCCGCCTTCCTGCGCCCGCGCTCGCGCGGCACGGTTCGGCTGAAGAGCGCCGACCCCGCCGACCATCCGCTGATCGACCCGAACTACTGGTCCGATCCCTATGATCGCGCCATGTCGATCAAGGGACTGCGGCTGGCGCGCGAGATCATGCGGCAGAAGGCGCTTGCGCCCTACGTGTTGCGCGAGGTGCTGCCCGGCCCGTCGCTCGCCAGCGACGACGAGCTGTTCGACTATGCCTGCCGCAGTTCCAAGACCGACCATCATCCGGTCGGCACCTGCCGCATGGGCCATGATGACATGGCCGTGGTGACGCCGGATCTGCGGCTGCGCGGCATCGAGGGCCTGCGGGTCTGCGACGCCTCGGTGATGCCGCGCGTGCCCTCCTCCAACACCAATGCGCCGACCATCATGGTCGGCGAAAAGGGTGCCGATCTGATCCTCGACCGCGAGCCGCTGCCGCCGGCCGTGTTTTCCGGAAACCGGGCGGCTTAGGAGCAAAAAATGATCAGGCACTGTGTCTTCGCCAAGTTTCGCAACGATGTTCCCGCCGCCGAGCGCATGGCAATCCATGCCGATCTCGAAGCGCTGCGACAGGTGTTGGAGGGCATGGAAGCGGTCCAATTCAGCGCCAATGTCAGCCCCGAGCCGTTCGGCCGCGGCTTCACCCATGGCTTTACCATCGATTTTCGCGATGCCGCCGCCCGCGACGCCTATCTGGTGCATGAGGCGCATCAGCGCGCCGGCGCCCGGCTGGTCGCCGCTCTCGAAGGCGGCACCGACGGATTGATGGTCTTCGATCTCGACCTTACGAAAAAGTGACCGCCGGATTTTCGAAAGCCGGCTGACGGCTGTTCTCTTTTGCCGACCGGGCGACATATCGTTGCCCGGGGACGGCAAAGGAGGAAGGTCTTGAACCTCAATTCCCAACAGAAAAAAACCGTCCTGGCTTCATTTCTGGGCTGGACGCTCGACGCTTTCGATTTCTTCCTCCTGACATTCCTGCTTACGGATATTGCGACTGAATTTCAGACCGACGTCCCGGCCGTCTCGAAGGCGTTGTTCCTGACTTTGGCGACTCGTTTCATCGGCGCCTTTTTCTTCGGCATGCTTGCCGACAAATACGGGCGAAAGCCCATCCTCATGCTCAACATCGTCAGCTATTCGGTGATTGGCGCGCTGGCCGCCTTCTCGCCCAATCTCGGCATCTTCCTGGCGCTGCGCGCCCTGTTCGGCATCGCCATGGGCGGCGAATGGGGACTTGGCAGTTCGCTCGCCATGGAGTCCATCCCGCCCAGCGCGCGCGGCATGGTCTCGGGCATCCTGCAATGCGGCTATCCGACGGGCTACCTCTTGGCGGCAGTGGTCTATGGCCTGCTCTACCAGCAGACGATCGGCGGCTACACGATCGGCTGGCGCGCCATGTTCCTGCTCAGCTTCGTGCCGGCACTGATCGTGCTGTTCATCCGCTCGCACGTGCCGGAATCGCCGGCCTTCGTCGACGCGCAGAAGACCGTCAGGCCGGGACTGTTGGAAACCCTTCAAAAGCACTGGGGCGTCGCGCTCTATGCAGTCGTGCTGATGATGTTCTTCAATTTCTTCAGCCACGGCACACAAGACCTCTACCCGACCTTCCTGAAGAAGCAGCATGGCTTCGATCCGCATACGGTGAGCTGGATCACCATCGTCGCCAACATCGGCGCCATCGTTGGCGGCCTGGCATTCGGCGCGCTGTCCGAGAAGATCGGCCGCGTCAACGCCATCACCCTGGCGTGCCTGATTGCTTTGCCGTCGATTCCACTGTGGGCCTACAGCACCACGCCCTTCATGCTCGCCATCGGCGCCTTCGTCATGCAGGTCGCTGTCCAGGGCGCCTGGGGCGTCATCCCGGTGCATCTCAACGAGCTTTCGCCGGGGTCCGTGCGTGCGACCTTGCCCGGCTTCATCTATCAGGCCGGCAATCTCGCGGCGTCCTATGGCGGCCCTTACCAGGCAGGCATCGCGGAAGCCCCTGGAGGCAGCTACGGATATGCGCTTGCGCTTTTTGCCGGCGTGGTTGCCGTCTGCATCATCGTCGTCATCCGCTTCAGTCCGGAGCGACGCGGCCAAGTGATGACCGTGCTGGGCTAACGGCGGCAGCTAGCCCAGTCGGAGCGCAACAACGCCGGCGACAATGCTGAGCGCGGCGGCGGCGCGCCAGCCCGTCATCTTCTCGCCGAGGGCGAAGACCGAGATCATCATGGCGAACAAGATCGAGGTCTCGCGCAGCGACGCCACCGATGCGATCGGCGCCTTGGTCATTGCCCACATCACGATCCAGTAGGCCGCACCGCTGAGTACGCCGGTGAACAGGCCCACCTTCCAGTCGCGCACCAGGACCGGCAGCGCTTTCGGCCCACGGAAGATAAGGCACAGCACCAGCGCTCCGAGGGCATCGCAGATGAACAGCCAGGCGGCGTAGCTTTGCGCCGTGGCGGCCAGCCGCGCGCCGCTGCCGTCGGACAGCGTGTAGCTGGCGATGAAGACCGAGGTGCCCAGCGCAAAGCCGACCGCGCGCAGGTTCAGCTTTTCCAGATGCGCTCCGCCGCGAAACGACATCACCAGCGTGCCGGTCGACAGCAGAAAAATACCCAGAATGGCAAGCGGCGCCGGCACCTCGGCGACCACGAACATACCGCCAAGCGCCGCCAGCAAAGGTGCCGTGCCACGCGCCAGTGGATAGGTCTGGGCGAAATCGCCCGCCTGGTAGGCGCCGATCAGGAAGGTCCGGTAGCCCATGTGGAAGATCACCGAGGCGATGATGTAAGGCCACACCTGCGCCTTCGGCACTTCGACGAAAGGCAGCACGACAAGGGCGGCAGCGCCCATTCCCAGCGTCATCAGCGTGATCGACAGGAAGCGGTCGAGATGGACCTTGACCAGCGCGTTCCAGATCGCGTGCATGGCGGCGGCGGCAAGCACCGCGAAGAAGACGAAGGGCGTCATTGCCGGCTCATCCGCCGCGCTGCACGGCGAGCGGCGTTTCGAGGTCGATGTCGATCCGCAGCGGGAAATGGTCCGATGCGACCTCGCCGACATCGGCGCCGACCGAGCGGACGCGCCCGGCAAACATGCCGCCGACAAAGCAATGGTCAAGCCGGCGTTTGGCCAGTTTGCCGTCGATGGTCTTCACATGGGTGTGGAAATCCACGGTCGGCTGGCTGGCAACGGCGGCGGCATCGACGAAGCCATCGAGGTAGGCGGCGCCGCGATGATAGGGCGTGCTGCCGACGATGCGGCCATATTCGGCGCTGCCCGGCTCCATGTTGAAATCGCCCATCCAGATCGCTTCCAATGGATTTTCCGGCTCCGGCTCGCCATTGCTCCAGTTGCGCGCCGGCTCGTCATCGACGCCGCTCCACGGTCCGCCCTCGCGGGTCGGACGGCGATGTTCGCGCAAGAGGTAATCGATCTGCTCCAGCCGCTCCTCCGCCGCGATATGGGCGAGATGCAACGAAAACACCCGAACCGGCCCGGCCGGCGTTCGGATCATGCATTCAAGCGCCGCGTTGCGCGTGTTGAGCGGCCGCAGTGTGCGGCGCATCGGCAGCGCATGCAGCCGCGACCAGACTATCGGCAGCTTCGACAGCACCATCGTACCGAACTGCCGGCGTCGGTTGATCAGACGGCCGTCGCGCTGCTCGCTGGCGTCCATGTCGAAGGCCGGACCATAGACCCAGTGATAGTCCGGCAGCAGGCTGGAAATAAGCTCCGGCTGGTCGTCGTAGTTGCTGCGCTGCCAGTGCCGCTCGACTTCCTGCAGCGCGATGATGTCGGCGCCGGCGACGATGCGCGCGGCGCGCGAAAGATCGTAGCGGCCGTCGCTGCCGAACCCGTACTGGATGTTGTAGCTGACCAGCTTCATTGCTTATCCGGCTCATTTTCGATGATGGCAGTAGCGGTTCGGCAGATTGGTTGCAATGTGCAGGGAAATGGCAGCGGCTTGGGCCAGATATCTCACGTCGTCAGCGGCTGGAAACTTCCAGCTGGCGATGCCGCCAGTTCCGACCAGTCGATTTCCTCTTCAAGCCGGTGATAGGCCTCGTCACCGATTGTGCCGTTGCGGCGCAGTTCCTCGAGCGTGTCGCGCTGGCGGTTGATGGCATAGAGGCGCAGCCGGTCATATTCGGTTGCCGCCTGTGCGTCCTCCGGGTTTTGAGCGATCAGGCGCTGCGCCTCATACTGCTCGCGCACAACAGCAGCAGCGGCCGACGTCTTGCGGCTCAACACGTCAAGGGCGGCCTGCATGATGGCCACCCTCGCCTGCGCCACCTCGTTGTCGACCGTTCTGTCCGGGTCGAAGTTGAGTATCCGCAGCAGCGGCTTCAGGGTCATGCCTTGCAGCACCAGCGTGCCGAGAACGACCGCGAAGGCGGCAAGCACGATCGGATCGCGGCCGGGAAAACCCGCCGGCAGCGCAATGGCCACCACCAGCGTCACCAGGCCCCGCATGCCACACCAACCGACGAGCACCGCGCCGCCAAACGTCGGCACATCTCGCCTTTGGCCTTCGCTTCCGAAGCGGGCCAACCATCGGATGATCGCAACGTAACTCCCCACCCAGACGAGGCGTGCCACGATGACGACGGCCAGCACCGTTGCAGCGAAGAGAAAGGCTTCGCCTTGCCCTTCGCCGGAGAGGCGGCCGACGATCGATCGTGCCTGCAGGCCCATCAGCACGAAGGCCAGCACGTTGAGCACGAAGACCGCCGACTCCCACACCGAATAGGTGCTGACGCGCCGCCTGGCCGACATGCGGCGCGGCGCCATCCGCGCAATGGTCATGGCGTAGACGACGATGGTGATGATGGCGGACAGGCCCAGCCTGTCGGCCAGGATCCAGACTCCGAATGTCCCGGCGAATTGGACCACTGTGCTGCTTGCCGCATCCTCGATCCGGCTGAGCGTCAGCAGCGAAAAGCGGCMTAGCAGATAACCCGCGGCGAGGCTGCCGATCGTCGACAGCAGGATCGTCGGAATGGCGTTGCTCAGCATGATCGAGCCGAGCGCTGCAGAAACCGCCAGGCGGTAGATCAGGAGTGCGGTGGCATCGTTGAGCAGGCTCTCGCCCTGCAGGATGGCGGTGATGCGGTGCGGCACCTTGAACTGCCCGAGTACGGCGCTCGCCGCGACCGCATCGGGCGGCGCGACGATGGCGCCGAGCGCGATTGCCGCCGCGATCGGCAGCCCGGCCATCTTCCAGCCGACGAAAGCAACGACCGCCGCGGTGAAGACGACGGCGCCGAGCGCCAGCAGCGCGAGCGGCAGCCGGTAGCGATTGAGATCCCGCAACGATGTGTCGTAGGCGGCATCCAGCAGCACCGGCGCGATGAACAGGGCAAGAGCCAGTTCCGGATCGATCTCGATCATTGGAGCACCAGGCACGAAAGCAATCCCAACCCCGGCCAAGGCCAGCAGGGACGGATAGGGAATCTCCAGCCGTCGCGACAGCGCCGTCAGCGCAACGGCAGTCAAAAGCAGGACAAGCGTCAGTTCGAAAAGAGCCATGGCCTGTTACCCCCGTGATGCTGCATTGTTGGCAGTGGCAAGCCAGCAAGATGCTGTTGATTGACCATTGCGCACAAGCCCCGTGGCAGTATGTCCAGCAGTCACTTGCAGCGTAAGGCACCGACCATGATCCTCATCGGCCAATTTGACTCCCCCTTCGTTCGCCGCGTCGGCATTACGATGACCTTGTACGGCATCGCCTACGAGCACCGTCCATGGTCGGCCTTCGGCGATGCCGACAAGATCCGGCCCTACAACCCGCTGACCCGGGTGCCGACCCTGGTGCTGGACAATGGCGAGGTGCTGATCGAAAGCCATTTGATGCTCGACTATCTCGACAGCCTCGTTCCGGCCGAGCGGAGGATGTTTCCGGCGACCGAACCGGCGCGTCACCAGGCGCTGCGGATAACAGCCCTGGCAACCGGCCTCGGCGACAAGGCGGTCAGCCTGTTCTATGAGACGCGGCTGCATGAGAAAGTTTCCGACCTTTGGGCCGGGCGCTGCCGCACACAGATCGAGGCTGTCCTTGCAGTCCTGGAAGCCGATCGTCAGGGAAGGTCGACACCTTACTGGTTCGGCGACCGCATCGGCCATGCCGACATCGCGGTCACCGCCGTGCTCCGCTTCATCGGCGAGGCGCATCCCGGGCTTGTGTTGCTGGCCGACTTCCCGGCGCTGGACGCACATGCCGCAAAATGGAAGCGCTGCCGGTCTTTCAGACAGTCATGCAGCCAATCAGAGCGCCGGCCTGAGGGGGCTTGGTTCTTCCTCTGCCCCGTCTGCTCTACCGCCTAGTGCAGCACCAGCATATCGCTCGACGAGAACGAAATCTCGGCCTTTTCGCCGACAGCGGGCGGTGGTGTGGCCGGGCTGTTGAACGTATCGAGCGACACGGTGTTGCCGCCGATGCCGACGCGAACCCGGATCACCGAGCCGAGGAAATGCACTTCGGAGATCTCGCCGGAAAGGCTGGAGTCCCGACCGGGCTGAAGGCCCAGCGAAATCGCTTCCGGACGCAGGGCAAGCGACAGGGTGTCGCCGGACTTCGAGCCGTTGAGCTTACCCTTGAGCGAGACTTCCTGCGTGTTGACCTGCACCTTGCCGGATGCAGCGTCGGTGACTGTGCCTTCGAGCACGTTCAGCGTACCGACGAAATTGGCGACGAACTTGGTTGCCGGACGGTTGTAGATCTCGAACGGCGTGCCGACCTGTTCAGCCTTGCCGCCATACATGACGGCGATGCGGTCCGAGATCGACAGCGCCTCTTCCTGATCATGCGTGACGAAAATCGTGGTGATGCCGAGCTTCTTCTGGATGGAGCGGATTTCCTCGCGCAGCGACACGCGCACCTTGGCGTCGAGCGCCGAAAGTGGTTCGTCGAGCAGGAGCAGCTTCGGCTTCGGCGCGATGGCGCGGGCTAGCGCTATGCGCTGCTGCTGGCCGCCCGAGAGCTGATAGGGATAGCGGTCCGCCATCTGCGGCAGTTTGATGATGCCGAGCATCTCGGCGACACGGGCATCGATGTCCGCCCTAGGCATGCCGGCAACCTTCAGGCCGAAGCCTATGTTCTGTGCCACCGTCAGGTTCGGGAACAGCGCATAGGCCTGGAACACCATGCCGACATTGCGCTGGTTGGGCTTCAGCCTCGTGATGTCCTTGCCACCAACCACGATCTTGCCGGCAGTCGGCTCCTCAAAGCCGGCGACCATGCGCAGCACGGTGGTCTTGCCGCAGCCGGACGGGCCGAGGAACGAGACGAATTCGCCACGCTCGACGTCGAGATTGAAATCCTCCACCACCGTGGTGGCACCGAAGGATTTTCGCACGTGCTGGATGGAGAGGAACGGGTCGGCCATGGTGTTGCTCTTTCGATCAGTACTTTTCGATCAATTGGGGCGGTTCGCCGATCTCGGCGCGAAACGGGACAGGATCTGGATCAGCGACATGCAGCCCCAGGTGATGGCAAAGGCGATGATGGCAAGGGCCGCCGGCTCATAGGCGCGGTTGGCGCCGATGTTCTGTAGATACGGGCCGAAAGCGGGCCGGTTGAGCAGGCTGGCCATGGTGAACTCGCCAATGACGATCGCGAAGGTCAGGAACGCGCCCGACAGCACCGCGATCAGCACATTGGGCAGGATAACGCGCGTGATGATCGTCGACCAGCCGGCGCCAAGGATCTGCGCCGCCTCCGTCAGCGTTCGCACATCGATGGTTCTGAGCCCGGTGTCGACCGCACGGTACATATAGGGCAGCGACAGCGTGGCATAACCGATAACCAGCAGGGCGTTCGTACCGGTATCGCTGGCCAGGAACGGCAGCGGCGAGTTCGATCCGTACATCCTGATATAGCCGAACACGATGACGATGGCCGGAATGACCAGCGGCAACAGCGTGATGAACTCGACGAGCGGCCGCAGCTGCGGCAGGCGGAGCCGAATCCAGTAGGCGGCCGGCACCACGATCAGCACGCCGAGGATGATGGTGAAGACGGCGGCAAGCACCGAATAGCCGAAGGTCGCCTGGAAGCGAGGATCGCCCAACACCACCTTGTAGGCGTCAAAGGAGTACGCGCCACGCCGCATGCGCATGGAAAACTCCACCGTCGCGATCAGCGGGATGAAGAAATAGGCTGCGCCCAGCGCGAAGACGACCCAGGCCCAGAACTTTCCCGACTTCATTTGAGCCACCTCTCGGAACGGGTCCGGAACCAGATATAGAAGACATTGGCTAGGCCGGTGATGAAGATCATGCCGAAAGCGATCGCGTAGCCAAGATGGGCATTATGCAGCACGTCGCCGCGAATCTGCGCGTAGAGCAGGATCGGCACGATGTTGAGCGACGAGCCTGTCAGCGCATAGGCGGTGGCGATAGCGCCGAAGGCGTTGGCGAACAGCAGGATGACGGTGCCAAGGAAACTTGGCCAGATCACCGGAATGACCACCATGCGCCAGTACTGCGCCATGGTTGCACCGAGGGTCGCGGCGGCCTCGCCCCATTCCTTCTTCAAGCCGTCGATGGCCGGCACGATGATCACCACCATCAGCGGGATCTGGAAGTAGACATAGGTCAGCGTCAGCCCCCAGAACGACAGGATGTTGAAGCCGTGAGCGTAAATATTGAGGCCAAACAAGGTGTTCAGGATCACCGTGGCAAGGCCCAGCCGGCCGAGTGTGGCGATAAAGGCGAAGGCCAGCGGCACACCGGCGAAATTGGAAGCGACCCCGGAGAAGGTCAACGTCGCGGAGCGTATCCATTCCGGCAGACCGCCGCGCACGATGGCGATGGCGATGGCGAGACCGGCGAAGGCACCAATCAACGATGAGGCAAGGCTGACCTTGATCGAGATCCAGTAGGCGGCAACGATCGACGGCTGCGCCAGTGCTGCGATATTTTCGAAGGTGAACTCACCCGCATCGTTCTGGAAAGCGCCCAGCATCAGATAGAGCGTGGGCAGGATCAGGAACATGATGGCGAAGATGAAGAAGGGGGCAACGCCGAGCCATTGCGTCGGCAGCCTCATGCTGCGTGCCTCGGCGGGAGGCGCGGTCTTCCCGGCAACAGCGTGGTCTGACATTGGGATATCGGTCATGCGCCGGCTACCGTCTTTGAGAAAAGGGCCGGGCGGCCTCGAGGCCGCCCGGCATGGTGTGAGTTACTTGACGTTGGCGCCGACGACGGCATCCCAGTTCTTGGTGATGGCTTCCTTGGACTTGGCCTGCTCGTCCAGCGTCGGGAACACCGCCGCGGCGTAGGATTCGGCCGGCGGCAGCTTGGCCAGCACGTCCGCGGGGATCTTGCCATTCTTGGCGAGATCATTGAAGCGGATCGGGTGGCAATAGCCCTTGAGCCAGCCGATCTGGCCTTCGTCGGAGTAGAGGTATTCCAGCCACAGCTTGGCAGCGTTCGGATGCGGCGCGTAGGCGCTGATCGCCTGCACGTAGACACCGGCGACGACACCGGTCTTCGGCACGACGACGTCGACGGGCGGATTGCCCTTCAGCGTGTCACGGCCGGCGAGCGCGTTGTAGTCCCAGGTGATCAGGATCGGAGTCTGGCCCTGGGCCAGCGTCGCGGCTTTACCGATGACCGGGACGAAATTGCCGGCGGCGTTGAGCTTCTTGAAGAAGTCGAGACCAGCGGTGCCGGCGGCTTCACCAGCAGCGGCGCCCGACGACAGGCCAGCAGCATAGACGCCCTGGATGGCCTGGTTCGACGCGCGCGGATCGCCGGCGAGTGCGACCGTGTTGGCGAATTCCGGCTTCAGCAGATCGGCCCAGTCAGCCGGAGCTTCCTTGACGATGTCCTTGTTCACCTGGAAGGACAGCACGCCGTAATAGTCGCCGGTCCAGTAGCCTTCAGCATCCTTGGCGCTGTCGGGGATCGAGTCCCAGGTCGACACCTTGTAAGGCTGGATCAGACCATCCTTCTTGGCGGACGGGCCGAAGGACAGGCCGACGTCGATGACGTCAGGCGCCTGCGGACCCTTGTTGTCCTTGTTCGCCTTGATTGCCTCGACCTCGTCGCCGGAGCCGGCATCGGGGTTGAGCTCGTTGACAGTGATTTCGGGATACTTCGCCTTGAAGCCGGCGATGACGTCACCGTAGCCGCACCAGTCATGTGGCAAGGCGATGGTGGTGAGCTGGCCTTCAGCCTTAGCGGCCTTGACGAGATCGTCCAGCGAAGCTGCGGACGAAATCACCGACGACGCCATAAGGGTCGCGGCCGTAAGGGAAAGCACTTTCCCCGTGAATTTGAACATGTGTTCTCTCCGTTGAACTGACGCCGTTGGACGCCTGCGATCCGGTATCGTTTTCATGTGACAGCCAGATGAAAGCTTTGTGAAACCGGCTGCTCGCAGCGCGAAAATTTAACTCTTTTTAACCGGCTGTAGCAATTAGCCATCACTTATTTTTCCGGCTAATTACTTTCCGCCATGTGTTTCATCCTTTCCCCCTTGGTTTGCCCTGATTTTCCAGATCAATTTTCAACAAGAAAGCCGTCTTACACCGTGCCGGCGATAGCGTTTTCAAGCAAGGTCAGGGCCGCCTTCTTGGTCAGCTTGACCGGGTTGCCGCCTGCGGTCGGATCGACCACCGCCATGTCGGCGATGAGCCCCTTGCGCTTCTTGTCCATGTCGAGCCCCTTGATCAGGCCCGGAAGCGCATGCGGCACCTTGAGTTCCTTGCGCAGTTTGATGATCGCCTTGGCGAAGCCGTCGAAGCCGCCCTTGATGCCGCAATAGGCGGCAAGCCGGCCGATGCGCTCCTCGATGGAGTCCCTGTTGAAGGCCAGCACATAGGGCATGAACACCGCATTGGTCATGCCGTGATGAGTGTCGTAGAGCGCGCCGACCGGATGCGACAGCGAGTGGATGGCGCCCAGCCCCTTCTGGAAGGCGGTGGCGCCCATCGCGGCGGCGCTCATCATATGGGCGCGCGCGACGAGATCCTTGCCGTTGGCATAGGCCTTCGGCAGGTTCTCGAAGACCAGCCGGACACCTTCGACGGCGATGCCGTCGGCCATCGGATGGTAACCCGGCGCGCAATAGGCCTCGAGGCAGTGGGCAAGCGCATCCATGCCGGTGCCGGCGGTGATGAAGCCAGGCATGCCGACCGACAATTCCGGATCGGCAATGACGATGGCTGGCAGCAATTTGGGATGGAAGATGACCTTCTTGGTGTGCGTCGCTTCATTGGTGATGACGCCGGCGCGTCCGACTTCCGATCCGGTGCCGGCCGTGGTCGGCACCGCGATGATCGGCGCGATCGCGTCGGAATTGGCGCGCGTCCACCAGTCGTCGACATCCTCGAAGTCCCACACCGGACGCGTCTGGCCAGCCTGGAAGGCGATCAGCTTGCCGAGATCGAGCGCCGAGCCGCCGCCGAAGGCGATGACGCCGTCATGCTTGCCTTTCTTGAACACCGCGATACCCGCGGTCAGATTGGACTCGACCGGGTTCGGCCTCACTTCGGAGAAGACGCCGTAGGGGACCTTGGCATCGTCGAGGATCTTCAGGGTCGAGGCAACGACCGGCAGTTTCGCCAGCCCGGGATCGGTGACGAACAACGGCCGCTTGATGCCGGTGGCCGCCAACACCTCAGGCAGTTCCTTGATGCGTCCGGCGCCGAAGCGAACGGTGGTGGGATAGTTCCATTTGGAGATGAGCTTGGACATTTTTTGTCTTTCGAAAAATCAGATGGCTTCGCGCAGGTGGAACGACTTCGGCCTGGTCAGGTTGTCGTAGCCAATGGCCGACAGGGCAGCACCCTTGCCGGTGTCCTTGACGCCGGTCCAGACCAGGGCCGGATCGAGGTAGTCGCAGCGGTTCATGAACACCGTGCCGGTCTCGACGCGGTTGCCGATCGCCACGGCATGCTCTGTATCGCGGGTCCAGATCGAAGCGGTCAGCCCATAGGGACTGTCGTTCATCAGCGCGATCGCCTCTTCATCGTTGCGCACCTTCATGATGCCGACGATCGGCCCAAAGCTCTCCTCGCGCATGACGCTCATCTGATGGTCGACTTGCGTCAGCACTTCCGGCGCCAGATAGGGCGAGCCGGCCTTGTCGTTGGCCACCCTCATGTTGATGTGCGCCACCGCGCCCTTGCGCAGCGCCTCGGCCTTCTGCTCGCGGATCAGGTCGGCGAAACGCGCCTGCGCCATCGGGCCCATCGTCGTTGCCTGGTCGAGCGGATTGCCGACGACATAGTTCTTGGTCTCGGCGATGAAGCCCTCGACGAACTCGTCATAGACCTTTTCGTGCACATAGACGCGCTCGATACCGCAGCAGCACTGGCCGGAATTGTAGAAGGCGCCGTCGACCAGATTGGCGACCGCATGATCCATCTTGGCATCAGGCAACACATAGGCCGGATCCTTGCCGCCAAGCTCGAGGCCGAGCGTCATGAAGGTGCCCGCCGCCGCCTTTTCAATGGCGCGGCCACCGCCGACCGAACCGGTGAAGTTGACGTGGTCGATCTTGCCCGAACCGAGCAGCTTCTCGGTCTGCGCATGGTTGAGCACGACATTCTGGAACACGCCCTTGGGCAGGCCGACCCTGTCGAAAGCCTGTTGGAAACGCTCGCCGACCAGCAGCGTCTGCGCCGCATGCTTGAGGATGACGGCGTTGCCGGCCATCAGCGCCGGCACGATGGTGTTGACCGCGGTAAGGTAAGGATAGTTCCACGGCGCGATCACCATGACCACGCCAAGCGGGTCCTTTTTCACATAGCGACGGAAGCCGTCCTTCGGGTTGGAAGCCGGCACCGCCTTGAGCGCCGCCTCGGCGATCTCGACCATATAGTTGGTGCGTTCCTTGACGCCACCGAACTCGCCGCCATAGCGCACCGGGCGCCCCATCTGCCAGGCGATCTCCGGCACGATCTCGTCGGTCATCGCGACCAGCGATTCCAGCATCGCCAGCATGTACTTGCCGCGCTCGACGATCGGCGTCTCGGCCCATTTCTCCTGCGCTGCCTTGGCGCGCTCGACCGCGGCATTGATCGCCTGGTCCGTTGCCACGGGCCGCTCGGCATAGATCGAGCCATCAATGGGGGATTTGAGTTTGACCGTCTCGGTCATTTTGTTAGTCCTCGCATTCTACAACAAAATCTTATGGCTTGGCGCCGCCCCTCATCCGCCCGCCCTGCACCTTCGCCTCGTATGGTCACGGGGAGAAGGGAAGTGCTCCGGCGCGGGCGTCCCCTGCCCGTGTTTCACGGGAGGGGTACGGAGAGAGGCGGCGCCTACGTTCGCGAACTAGTTTAATACCGCTCGAACCCTCTGTGCAGTTCCCAATCAGTTATGCGGCGGTCGTATTCAAACTGCTCCCACTTTGCGGTGTGGACATAGTGTTCGAGCACATCCTCGCCGAGCGCCTGCTTGAGCATCTTCGACTTCGCCAGCGTCTCGGTGGCGTCGCGCAGCGTCTTCGGGATCTCCGGCAAACGCGACGCTTGATAGGCATCGCCGACGAATGGCTTCTGCAGTTCCAGCTTCTCGTCGATGCCGGCAAGGCCGGCGGCGATCAGCGCCGCAAAGGCGAGATAGGGGTTGAGGTCTGCGCCGCCGATGCGGCATTCCATGCGGATGCCCTTGGTGCCTTCACCGCATAGGCGGAAGCCGGCGGTGCGGTTGTCCTCGCTCCACATGATCTTGGTCGGCGCGAAGGTGCCGACCTGGAAGCGCTTGTAGGAGTTGATGTAGGGCGCCAGGAACCAGGTGAATTCCTTGGCGTATTTCAGCTGTCCAGCCGCCCATTGCTGGCCAAGCGCCGACAGCGTCCAGTCGGCCTTCTTGTCGAAGAACAGCGGCGTCTTGCCGTCGGCGCTCCACAGCGAATTGTGGATATGGCTGGAATTGCCGGCCAGCCCGTAATTGTACTTGGACATGAAGGAAATCGCCTTGCCTTCGGACTCGGCAATCTCCTTGGCACCGTTCTTCAGGAT
>NZ_JBFUDZ010000012.1:0-135126 GCF_056404455.1 Mesorhizobium sp. P2_D1 | reverse complement strand
GTAGCGCGCCTGCGGCTTGACCACTGCCTGGTCGAGCACCAGCGACAGCGGCGTGCCTGTCCATTTGGCGATGCAGCTCCAGCCTTCGACGCAATCATGGCGGGTGATCTGGGTGCGGCTCGGCATGTTCATCAATTGCTCGCGGCTGAGCGACAGCGGCTTTTCGACAAGGCCCGAAACCTCGAGCCGCCAGTCGGCGAAATTGTTGGCAAGCAAGCCCTTGTAGACGTCGTCATCGGGAGCCGTGACGCCGTTCGGCCGCTGCGGCTGGCGGATGTCGGCCTCGGTGAACTCCGGCGCCAGCGCGTCGCGGCCGGCGAGCAGGCGTTGCGCCCGGTATGTCAGGCCATTGGCGTTTTCGAGGAAGCTGCGCAGGCCGCTGCCAATACTCAGCTGGCTGTCGAAGGCGTCGCAGCCCGACAGCATGATGCCGGAGGCGCCAAGGCTGGCGCCCGTCAGGAATTTCCGGCGGCTGATCTCGAACTTCGCCATGTCAAGCACTCCTCTCGGTGGAATTGTCGTCGCGTGCAGGAGGATCGGTGCGATACCAGCCGGTGATGATCGAGCGCAGTTCGTTGATTGGGCCGGCAGCCAGGATCATCAGGATGTGGACGACGAAGAAAGCGACCAGCAGCACCATGACGGTGAAATGGATGGTGCGCGCCGTCTGCCGGCCACCGAGCAGATCGTTGAGGAACGGCAGCACCGAGTCCATACTGGGCGACATCGCCAGGCCGGTGATGATCATCAGCGGCAGCAGCACGAACAGCACGCCGCCATAGGCCATCTTCTGCAGCGTGTTGTATTCCCGCGTGTGGTGAAATTTGAGCTTGGCGTGGTCGACGATGTCTTGCGGCAGTCGCTTGAGATCGTTGAGGCGCGGCGCGAGATCGCGGCGCAGATGGCCGTTCACGGTGCTGGCGACCAGCCAGACGATCAAGGTCGTGGTCAGTATCCAGGCAAAGAAGAAATGGATGACGCGAGCGGTGCCCAGATCATAGTAGGACGGGATGGTCGCCCAGGATGGGAAGCCGCGCGCCGTTTCCTGGCCTGCCGGACCCGACCAGCCGAGCACGCCTGTGGTGTCGAAACGATGTCCGAAGACTTCGGTGTAGCCACGTGCACCAGCGTTGGTGTTCTCGGCGCCAATGGCGAAGATGGTGTTGTTGTAGTCGAAGCCCGACTGCTTGCCGATGTAGAGCTGCGGGCGGGCGTTGAAGATCTGCAGGCCGGAAAGCAGCATGAAGAACAGAGAGATGGCCCAGATCCAATGCGTCAGCCGCGTCCAGCGCGACTGGCGATAGATCAGCGTCTCATCCTTCGACGCGGCAGGGTCCGCTCCGGCGGTGGGTTGGCTTCTGGCAACCGATTCCATCTTGTCTCGTCTCCCGGCCTCGCGGCGTGACCTACACGCTCATTGTCCTCCTGATACGTCGCTAACCAAACCGATGTTTCATCCGATCACGGAATTATTACGGGCTGCCCAGGCTGACGGCGAGATTGACGGCTGCGGCGACGATGACCGTGTTGAAGAAAAACGACAGGATCGAATGGACAAGCACGACACAACGCATATGCGTCGTCGAGATGTTGGTGTCGGCAGTCTGCGCGGTCATGCCAATGACCGCCGAGAAGTAGAGGAAATCCCAGCCTTCCGGCCGCTTGTCGCCCGGGAACAGCAGCCCGCCGACCGGGATTTTCTTCTTGGTCTCAGCGTCGACCGCATCGCCGTCCATCCAGTAGACATGGGCATAGTGGAGCGCTGCCATGGCATGCATGGTGAACCAGCCGAGCGGGATCGACAACAGCGCGAAGCCAAGCTCGACGGGATGGCCTCTGTCCTTCTGATTGATCAGCAGGAACAGTGAAACAATGGCGACGACGACCACGACCAGCGTTACAGCGAAGATAACCAGCACCGGCTGGTCGGTGGCACGCGCGTTCTTGCTGAGATAGCGACCGGTAAGCCTTGGCATCTGGGCGACGACCAAAACGACATAGACGGCGAAGAACGCATTGGTACCGATCGAATAAGGGAGTGGCGCGCGCAACAGCAGCGCAGCCGCCAGTGCGACGGCCCCTGTGCCGGCCGCCACGACGAATTGCCTGTGCCGATGCATTGGTGAATTGCTCGAGGTGTCGGTGACCATGGCCCAGCTTTCGAAAAGCGCCCGGATCAGTCCGGTGTGGCGGATTTGAGCGCCCGCCGCAAGATGCGGTCAAGTTCGCCGAGAAACCGCGAACGGTCCTGCGGCGCAAAGCTGGCATTGTAGCCCTTGCTTTCGCCGGTCTCGCGCAGATGCTGCTTGAGGTCGCGCATCGCCACTGCCATGCCGATGGTTTCGGGTGTGAACGGGCGCCCGGTGGGCCCGAGCACATGGGCGCCGAGCGCCACCGCGCGGGCGGCCAGCGGAATGTCTGATGTGATCACGATGTCGTTGGCCCGCGCATTATCGACGATCCAGTCATCGGCGGCGTCGGCGCCCTTGGACACCACGACGTTGCGGATCATCGGATCGCGCGATGGCCGCAGGCCGCCATTGGAGACATAAGTGACGACGACACCATGGCGCTCGGCGACCTTTTCCACCTCGGCCTTGACTGGGCAGGCATCGGCGTCGACGAGGATGGCGGGTGCAGGCATTGCTTGTTCCAAAAGGCATGGGGCCGGGCGATTTCGGCCGGCCCCATGGAGACAATCTGATAGGTTGTTACGCCGGCAAGGCCCCGGACTTCTTCGCAGTCCAGGTCGCCATATAATCCATCAGGCCGGGATTGAGGCAGTCATAGGGTTCCAGCCCGATTGACCTCAGTTGCGCGCGGATGCCGTCCATTCGCTTCGGGTCGACACCGGATTCGATGATCGACGAGACGAAGGCAGTGAAGCCCGGCGGCGACCAGCCGTCCTCCTCGAAGCGCTCGGGATGAATGAACGACAGGCCCTTGAACGGATGATCGCGCTCGACCGGCCCGTGCATGTGGACGCCGCAGCCGGTGCAGGCATGGCGCTGGATCAGCGCGCTGGGATCGACCACCTTGAGCTTGTCGCCGTTCTCGGTGACGGTGACGTCGCCGGTGCCGGCCACGGCGACGACCGAGAACAGCGCACCCTCCGGCTTCCAGCATTTGGTGCAGCCACAAGCATGGTTGTGGGCGATCTGGCCCTTGACCTTCACCTTGACCGGCTTGCTGGTGCAGGCACAGACCAGCGTGCCGCCGGCAAAGCTTGCACTCTCCTTGGGCAGACCATTGTCGATTTTCGGATGCAGTTTTTCCGGCATTCTTTTCTCCTCCCAGTTGTGAACCACAAGGGTCGCAGGCCGGTTGGTCGGCGGCTTGTGGCCTTCTTCAGTAAACGACGACGCTTCGGATCGATTTGCCCTCATGCATGAGGTCGAACCCCTTGTTGATGTCCTCGAGCTTCAGTGTGTGGGTGATCATCGGATCGATCTGGATCTTGCCGTCCATGTACCAGTCGACGATCCTGGGCACGTCGGTACGGCCGCGCGCGCCGCCGAAGGCGGTGCCCATCCAGGTGCGCCCGGTGACCAGCTGGAACGGCCGGGTCGAGATTTCCTGGCCGGCACCGGCGACGCCGATGACGACCGACTTGCCCCAGCCGCGATGCGAGGCTTCCAGCGCCTGGCGCATCACCTTGGTGTTGCCGGTGCAGTCGAAGGTGTAGTCGGCGCCGCCGATCTGGTCGGCGCCACGCTTGGTCATGTTGACCAGATGGGGAACGATGTCGCCGTCGATCTCCTTCGGATTGACGAAATGCGTCATGCCGAACTTCTCGCCCCAGGCCTTCTTGTCGTTGTTCAAATCAACGCCGATGATCATGTCGGCGCCGGCAAGTTTCAGGCCCTGGATGACGTTGAGGCCGATGCCGCCGAGGCCGAAGACGACGGCAGTCGCGCCTTGCTCAACCTTGGCGGTGTTGATGACCGCACCGATGCCGGTGGTGACGCCGCAGCCGATGTAGCAGATCTTGTCGAAGGGCGCTTCGGGATTGACCTTGGCCAACGCGATCTCGGGCAGCACGGTGAAGTTGGAGAAGGTCGAGCAGCCCATGTAGTGAAAAATCTTGTCCTTGCCGATCGAGAAGCGCGAAGAGCCGTCGGGCATCAGGCCTTGTCCCTGCGTGGCGCGGATGGCGGTGCAGAGGTTGGTCTTGCGCGACAGGCAGGACGGGCACTGGCGGCATTCGGGCGTATAGAGCGGGATGACGTGGTCGCCCTTCTTGACCGAAGTGACGCCCTTGCCGACATCGACGACGACGCCGGCGCCCTCATGGCCGAGGATGGCCGGAAACAGGCCTTCGGGATCGGCGCCCGACAGCGTGAATTCGTCGGTATGGCAGATGCCGGTCGCCTTGATCTCGACCAGCACCTCGCCGTCGCGCGGACCGTCGAGGTCGACCTCCATGATCTCCAGCGGCTTTCCGGCGGCGACAGCGACAGCGGCGCGCGTTTTCATCAGGCAATTCCTCCATAGGCGATTTTTGCCCAAACTTTCAGGTTTTAATGATGCGATCAACTGGAAGCTGGTTCCAGGCTTGGGCCAGTGCGGAGAATTTTATCCCAAATCGATTGAAAGACCGCGATTGACCCGGCCGGCTTGACCACGCCGACACAGGCCATAAAAGGAACGGCCGACCCGAGGGATATTTCGCATGTTCACCAAGATCCTCATCGCCAATCGCGGCGAGATTGCCTGCCGTGTGATCAGGACGGCGCGCAAGATGGGCATCGCCACCGTTGCGGTCTATTCCGATGCCGATCGTGATGCAGTGCATGTCGAGATGGCCGACGAGGCGGTGCATATCGGGCCTTCGCCAGCCGCGCTGAGCTATCTCGTACCGGAGAAGATCATCGCCGCCTGCAAGGAGACGGGAGCGCAGGCCGTGCATCCCGGTTACGGCTTCCTGTCCGAGCGGGCGGCGTTCTGCGAGGCGCTGGAAGCGGAAGGCATCATCTTCATCGGCCCGAAGCCCAAGGCGATCAAGGCGATGGGCGACAAGATCGAATCGAAGAAATTCGCCAACGCCGCCAAGGTTTCCACCGTGCCCGGCTGGCTCGGCGTCATCGAGAATGCCGACCATGCCGAAAAGATCGCCGGCGAGATCGGCTATCCCGTGATGATCAAGGCCTCGGCCGGCGGTGGCGGCAAGGGCATGCGAATCGCCTGGAGCCAGTCGGAGGTGCGCGACGGCTTCGACCGCGCGCGCTCGGAAGCCAAGAGCTCGTTCGGCGACGACCGCGTCTTCATCGAGAAATTCGTCGTCGATCCGCGGCATATCGAAATCCAGGTGCTGGCCGACGCCCATGGCAACGCGCTCTATCTCGGCGAGCGCGAATGCTCGATCCAGCGCCGCAACCAGAAGGTCGCCGAAGAGGCGCCATCGCCGTTCCTCGACGCAAAGACACGCAAGGCCATGGGCGAGCAGTCGGTGGCGCTGGCCAGGGCCGTCGACTATCAGAGCGCCGGCACGGTGGAGTTCATCGTCGACAAGGACAAGAACTTCTATTTCCTTGAAATGAATACACGTTTGCAGGTCGAGCACCCGGTGACGGAGCTCGTCACCGGCATCGACCTGGTCGAGCAGATGATCCGCGTCGCCGCCGGCGAAGAGCTGGCCTTGAAGCAAAGCGATATCCAGCTGAACGGCTGGGCGGTGGAAAGCCGGCTCTATGCCGAGGACCCGTACCGCAATTTCCTGCCCTCGATCGGCCGGCTGACGCGCTACGGGCCGCCGGAGGAAGGACAGTTCGGCGATATCGTCATCCGCAACGACACCGGCGTCACCGAAGGCTCCGAGATCTCGATGTTTTACGACCCGATGCTCGCCAAGCTGTGCACCTGGGCACCGACGCGCATCCAGGCCATCGATGCCATGTCGGAAGCGCTCGACAGCTTTGTCGTCGACGGCATCGAGCACAACATTCCGTTCCTTGCCGCCCTGATGCAGCATCCGCGCTGGCGGGAAGGGCGGATATCGACCGGTTTCATCGCGGAGGAATATCCCGACGGCTTTGCGCCAATCGTGCCGAACAATGATGAGAAAGCCGTGCTGGCGTCGATTGCGACCGCGGTGGAACTGCTGCGCCGCGACCGGCTCGACCGGCTGGGCGGGCGCCTGGCGCCGCATTCGGGGGCGCTGAAGCGCGACTGGGTGGTGAAGATCGGTGAAGATTATCTGTCGGCGTCCATCCTCGAAGGCATGATCTCTATTCCGATGGAAATCGATCTGTCGATCGAGGGCGGCAAGGCGCTGACCGTCGCCTCAGACTGGCGTCCGGGCGACCTGATCTGGCGCGGCACGGTCGGCACGCACAAGATCGTCGCTCAGATCAGGCCGGTTGCCAATGGCTTGCGCATCGCCTGGAAAGGCATGTCGGTGACCGCGCGGACCATGTTGCCACGCATCGCCGAACTCGAAAGGCTGATGCCGGAGAAGGTGGCGCCGGATACGTCGAAACTGCTGCTTTGCCCGATGCCCGGCCTTGTCGTGTCGATTGCCGTTGCCGAAGGCCAGGAGGTCAAGGCCGGCGAGACGCTGGCCGTCGTCGAAGCGATGAAGATGGAAAACGTACTGCGCGCCGAACGCGATCTTGTCGTGGCGAGACTCAACGCCAAGCCAGGCGACAGCCTGGCGGTCGACGCAGTGATCATGGAATTCGCCTGAGATTGTTTGGAAACTTTAAGGCGAGCCGGGCAGGCCGCTGCAAGCCTGTGGTCAGCGGCGGTTTGTGCTGGACTGGTATCGCCCGGTCCCGGACAATACATCTCCATCGACTCAAGTCCTTCGGGCAGCGCGAAAAACCATGGCAGATGACAGACTTCCCCGCGATCCCCTGATGCGCGAAGCCGCGATAGCGGCTGCGCGGCCGGAGGCGCCTGCGCGGCCGTTCGTCCATCTGCGCGTGCATTCGGCCTATTCGCTGCTGGAAGGCGCCTTGCAGATCGGCAAGGTGGTGGCCCACGCGGTCAAGGACGAAGCCCCGGCGATTGCCGTCACCGACACCAACAATCTGTTTGGCGCGCTCGAATTCGCGCAGAAGGCGGTGAAGGACGGGATCCAGCCGATTATCGGCTGCCAGATCGCGGTCGCCTTTTCCGGCGAGAACAGCGATGGCCAGCGCGACCGCAGGCGGCAAGGTCCGGATATGCGGCCGGTCGTCCTGATCGCGGCGACCGAGGCCGGCTACGCCAATCTGGTGAGGTTGGTCAGCCGCGTCTATCTCGAGACGCCGCCAGGCGAGGCGGTGCACCTGACCACCGAAATGATGGAGGGCTATTGCGACGGGCTGATCTGCCTCAGCGGCGGGCCGCGCGGCCCGGTCGGTTTTGCGCTCAAGGAAGACCGCCGCGATCTTGCCGAGGCACGGCTCTTGACCCTCAAGTCGATGTTCGACGACCGGCTCTATGTCGAACTGGACCGGGTTTCCGGCCGCGTGATCGAGAAATCCTCGATCGATCTCGCCTATGCCCATGAATTGCCGCTGGTCGCCACCAACGAGGCCTTCTTCTCGGCGCGCGACGATTATGACGCGCATGACGCGCTGATCGCCATCGCCGAGGGCTCGGTCGTCGCCGCCGACAATCGCCGGCGGCTGTCGCCGGACAATTTCCTGCGCAGCCAGGCCGACATGGCCAGGCTGTTCGCCGACCTGCCGGAGGCGATCGACAACACGGTCGAGATCGCGCTGCGCTGTTCCTACTATCCCAAGAACCGCAACCCGATCCTGCCACGCTTCACGGGCGGCGATGTCGCCGACAATGACGCAGCCGTGCAGGCGGAAGCCGACGAACTGGCCCGCCAGGCGCATGAGGGGCTCGACGCGCGGCTGGCCGCGCACGGGCCGACACCAGGCTACACGGTCGAACAATATCGCGAGCGGTTGAATTTCGAGCTTGGCATCATCACCAAGATGAAGTTCCCGGGTTACTTCCTGATCGTTGCCGACTTCATCAAGTGGGCCAAGGCGCAAGGCATCCCGGTCGGGCCGGGCCGCGGATCGGGAGCCGGGTCGCTGGTCGCCTATTCGACGACCATCACCGACATCGATCCCCTGCGCTTCTCCCTGCTGTTCGAGCGCTTCCTCAACCCCGACCGSGTATCGATGCCCGACTTCGACATCGACTTCTGCCAGGATCGCCGCGAGGAGGTGATCCGCTATGTCCAGCAGAAATACGGTCGCGACCAGGTCGGCCAGATCATCACCTTCGGTACGCTGCAGGCCCGCGCCGTGCTGCGCGACGTCGGCCGCGTGCTGCAGATGCCCTACGGCCAGGTCGACAAGCTTTCCAAGATGGTGCCGCAGAACCCGGCCAATCCAGTCAAGCTCGCCGACGCCATCGCCAACGAGCCGCGCTTTGCCGAAGAGGCAGAGAGGGAGCCGATCGTCCAGACGCTGCTCGACATGGCGCAGAAGCTGGAGGGCCTCTACCGCCACGCCTCGACGCACGCCGCCGGCATCGTCATCGGCGACCGGCCGCTGTCGGAACTGGTGCCGATGTACCGCGATCCGCGCTCGGACATGCCTGTCACCCAGTTCAACATGAAATATGTCGAGCAGGCCGGGCTGGTGAAGTTCGACTTCCTCGGCCTGAAGACGCTGACGGTGCTCGAAACGGCGGTCAAGCTGATCCGCCGGCGCGGCATCGAGATCGACCTGGCGACGATCCCGCTCGACGATCCCGAGACCTATGCCATGCTGTCGCGCGGCGAGGTGGTCGGCGTGTTCCAGGTGGAAAGTGCCGGCATGCGCAAGGCGCTGATCGGCATGCGGCCGGACTGCATCGAGGACATCATCGCCCTGGTCGCGCTGTATCGGCCGGGACCGATGGAGAACATCCCGACCTACAACGCCAGAAAGCATGGCGAGGAGGAGATGGCGTCGATCCATCCCAAGATCGACCACCTGGTGAAGGAGACCCAAGGCGTCATCGTCTACCAGGAACAGGTGATGCAGATCGCGCAGGAGCTTGCCGGCTATTCGCTCGGCGAAGCCGATCTGCTGCGCCGCGCCATGGGTAAGAAGATCCGCGCCGAGATGGACAAGCAGCGCGAGCGCTTCGTCTCGGGCGCGGTCGAACGCGGCGTCGGCAAGCCGCAAGCCGACTTCATTTTCGACCTGCTGGCCAAGTTCGCCGACTATGGTTTCAACAAGTCGCACGCTGCCGCCTACGCGGTGGTTTCGTACCAGACCGCCTATCTCAAGGCGCACTATCCGGTCGAGTTCCTCGCGGCATCGATGACGCTCGATATGGGCAACACCGACAAGCTCGCCGATTTCCGCCAGGACGCGCTGCGCCTTGGCATCGAGGTATTGGCTCCGTCGGTGATATCAAGCTTCCGCGCTTTCGAAGTCGGCGAGAACCGTATCTATTATTCGCTGGCCGCGCTGAAAGGTGTCGGCGACGCGGCGGTAGAGCATATCGTTGCCCAGCGCGGCGAAAAGCCATTCAAGAACCTCGCCGATTTCTGCGAAAGGGTCGATCCCAAGATTGTCGGCAAGCGCGTCTTCGAAAGCCTGATCATGGCCGGCGCGCTCGATTGCTTCGGCCACGACCGCGCTGCGATGATGGCGGGCGTCGAGCGCATGATGGGGCTGGCATCGCTGGCGCAGCAGAACGCGGTCTCCGGCCAGCACGATATCTTCGGCGCCTCGCTCGGCGCCCAGTCGCAGGCGCTCAATCTGCCGGCGACCGACCCATGGCTTGCGGCCGATCGGTTGCACCGCGAATTCCAGGTGGTCGGCTTCTATCTCTCCGCCCATCCGCTCGACGAGTACAAGGCGGCCTTGCAGAAGATGCGGGTGCAAAACTGGGCCGAGTTTTCGGCGGCCGTCAAGCGCGGGGCGGCCGCCGGACGGCTGGCCGGCACGGTCACCTCCAAGCAGGAGCGCAAGACGCGCACCGGCAACAAGATGGGCGTCGTCGCCTTTTCCGATACGTCCGGCCAGTATGAGGCCGTGCTGTTTTCCGAAGGACTGGCGCAATATCGCGACCTGCTTGAGCCCGGCCGTTCCGTCGTCATCACCGTTGCGGCCGAGGACAGGCCGGAAGGCGTCAATTTGCGCATCAACTCGGTGCAATCGCTGGAGGACGAAGCAAGCCGAATCCAGAAGGCGTTGCGCATTTTCGTACGCAATGCGGCGCCGATCGGCACGCTGGCCGGCCAGCTTTCAGTGAGGGGCGAAGGCCAGGTCAGCTTCGTGCTGATCAAGGAAGATGGCGAGGGGGAAATCGAGATCGAGCTGCCCAATCGCTACCGGATCTCGCCGCAGATCGCCTCGGCGATGCGCGCCGTGCCCGGCGTGGTCGAAGTGGAACTGGTGTGACGCCCGCTCTTGCGGGCTGGCGGCAGGTGTCGCGAACGCCGGCGCGATCGTCATGAAAGCGGCGGAAGACAGCTCAACAATCGCGCAGCTGCGCGACAAGCTGCGCAGGCTCTATCACGGACGCACCCCGGCGGCTTTCCGCTTCCAGGTGGTGGCTGTCGTCATCGACCTCGCTATCATTGCCTTCTTCATCGCGACGCCGGTTCTTCAGGACAAGCCGTCATTCCTCTGGCTCGACTATGCGGTGGCCGCGCTGGTTGCTGCCGACATGGCCGCCCGCCTACTGGCGTCCAACGACATGTTTCGGCTGATGAAGCAGCCGACATCATGGGTCGATGGCTTCATCCTCTTGACGTTGCTGATGCCGACGGCGTTCGCCAATCTCGGCTTCCTGCGCATTCTGCGGTTGTGGTCACTGTCGCGCAACGGGTCGTTGTGGCGGCATTTCGAGATGCGCGGACTGCGGCCCTGGCGCGAGGCTAGCCAGGCGGTCATCAACCTATTGACCTTCCTGTTCGTCATCACCGGCTTCGTCTACACGTTCTTCTTCCGCACCGGGACGGGGCTCGAAAACTATATCGATGCCCTTTATTTCACTGTCGCCACAGTGACCACGACAGGCTTCGGCGACATCGTCCTGCCGGGCATGGCCGGCAAGCTGACCGCGATCGCCACCATGATCATCGGCATTTCGCTGTTCGTAAGGTTGGCGCAGGCGCTGTTCCGTCCCAGCAAGGTCTTCTTTCCCTGTCCGCAGTGCGGGCTGCAGCGGCACGAGCCCGACGCCGTCCACTGCAAGGCCTGCGGCCATCTCCTCAACATACCCGACGACGGCAATTGACGGGCTGGAGGCCCATCCCGCCGGAGTAAGGATGCTATCCGCTCAAAACTGCGGGCCACCTATCTGGCTGTAGTTGACGCCGCCGAAGCTGATGCCGGTCAGGCCGGGAGCCGCCATCTTACGCTTCTGACCATCGCGGCATTCGAACACGGGCCACTCCGTCTGCTTGCAAGGTATCTCGCGGCACATTCGGCTCAGGCAATCGCCCTCGGTGAGCAAGAACAGGCTGTTGCCCAGGCGCCGAACCGTGCTTCCGTCGTCGGAACGCCAAGTCCAGGGAATGCGCAACGAGGAAACGAAGTCGCCGACAAGGCCACCGGTCCCGGAATGCGCGCGCAGGCTTGTACGATAATGCGCCATGGACGCGGAATAGTCGGCCACGATCGTCGGGCCATAGGAGGAAGCCATAGGGCCATCCGACTCAAGAAGGTGCGTTCCCGCTTCGGCTTCCGCCTTGCCGGTGGCTACCAGCGTCGACATCAGTAAAACAGCGACGATCACAAGAGGCATCGTTGCACCATCTCACGCTTGCTCTCCGTTTCCAGGAGCGTCTCATCCCGCCGCCCCACCTACAAGGCGGCAACGTCGGATCAGGGCACGAAATTCTCGTAGACTCAATCTCCCCCGGACTGGATCAAGGTCTAGGACGCGGCGATCTTCACCGGTTGTGGCGCTTTTCGCCGCAGATTGAGCAGATTGCCCATCAGGATCAGCAGTGCGCCACCGGCGGTGAAGGCGTCGATCTGCTCCTGATAGAGCAGCCAGCCGATCAGTGCCGACAACGGCACGCGCAGGAAATCCATCGGCGAAATGACGGTGGCGTCGGCATAGGCAAGCGCACGGGCCATGCAGAAATGCGACGACATGCCGGTGAAGGCGATCAGCAGGATCCAGGGCCACAGCTCGAGCGGCGGGTTGCGCCACTCGTAGAGCGCCGGCCCGAGGCCGAGTGCCGACTGAATGATCAGCATCCAGAAGATGATGCGCACGACGCTGTCCGTGCGCGTCAGCGACTTGACCAGCACCAGCGATATGCCGAAACAGACGGCGGCACCGAGCACGACAAGATGACCGGGATCGACGGCGCCGACGCCGGGGCGCACGATGATCACCACGCCGATCAGCCCCAGCACGATCGCTGCAAGCCTGGGCCGGGAGAGCCTTTCGCCAAGAAAAGTCACTGCCAGGATTGCCGTCCAGATCGGTGTGGTGAATTCGATCGAGATCAACACGGCCAGCGGGATCAACGTCAGTGCGTAGAGCCAGGCCGCCTGGCCGGTGTAATGGATGACGTTGCGGGCGATATGGGCAACCGGGCGCTGCGTGCGCATGGCTGCAAAGCCGCCGCTCATCATCACCAGCGGCAGAAGGATGAAGAAGCCGATCACCGAGCGCAGTTCCAAAACCTGGAAGACGTTGAGCTCGGCTGTCGTGGCGCGGCCGGCGACCGACATCGCCAGGAACGAGGCGATCGACAGCGCCATCCAGAATGCGGCCTTGGGGATGGAGGGGGTAGGGACCATGCCCGCTATCTCGCAGGCCGGGGCTTTTGCCGCAATCGCTAGAAGCTGCATTCTTCTGGGCCAGTCGCAATGGCTGGATGTTGCAAAACAGTCATGCTGCGGGCGGAACCTGATACGGCAAGGGGCGTTGAGTCTCGATATTGCTGTGCCTTGCCTTGCGAGCCGTCCTGCCTTTTCGAAATCGATAGGGAGAGCTTCGATGAGATCATTCGCTCAATTCGCGCTTGCTGGCTGTCTGTTGGCTGCGGCTGGCGCGGCACATGCCGACGAAGGGAAATTTCTTCAGTCGTTCCAGGGCAATTTCGCCGGCAAGGGCATCGTCAAGGTCACCACCGAGGCACCGACGGTGAACGTGTCCTGCACGTTCAAGTCCAACGCGACGTCGACCTCGCTGTCGCTGGACGGCAATTGCCGCGGGCTGGTTCTGGTGACGCGCGCCATCAGCGCGGATCTGACATCCAGCGGTGCGAAGTACAGCGGCACCTATGTCGGCTCTCGTACAGGGCCGGCACAGCTCAACGGCAGCCGATCGGGCAACGCGATCAATCTCGGCATCCGCTGGGCCAAGGCGGTCAACGGTGACCGAAAGGCCCAGATGAAGGTCGAGAAGCGAGGCGAGAACGGCATGCGRCTGACCGTCACCGACACCGACCCGAAAACCGGCAAGAGCGTGGTGACGAGCAGGATCGATCTGCAGCGCACCTGACGACCGTGCCGATGTTCAGGTGATTTCCTGCGCTTCCGGTGTGCTCACGAACTCTAAGTTCTCGGAAACCGTCATTCTCGGCTCGGCCTGACCTCAATCTCAAGCCACCCGATCTGCAAGGTCAGTCCTCGAGCGGCTCCGGCGGATGGGCGTCGCGGCCCTTGCCGAACGTATAGCCGGTTTCCACCGCCCTGCGGCCGAACTTGTCGCGCAGGGCATCGATGGCGCTTTCAGCCATGGCGCGTTTGCGCGACTGGACGTCTACCAGGTCGGGCGGGTCGGCCTTGTCGTCGTCCGAAAGGTCGCTGACGCCGATACCGAGCAGCCGATATTTCGTACCGTCGGTCTCCTTGCGCAGGAGCTCCACCCCGGTCTGAAAGATGCGATCGGCGAGCCGGGTCGGGTCGCCGAGCTGGCGGTTGCGCGTGCGGAGCTTGAAATCCTGGGTCTTGAGCTTCAGCACCACGGTGCGTCCGGCGATGCCGGATTTCTTCAGCCGTGCCGAGACCTTTTCCGAAAGCCCCCTCAGCACCGCGACAAGCTCATCGAGCGAAGCGATGTCGGTGTCGAAGGTGGTTTCGGCCGATACGCTCTTGGCGTCCTGGTCCGGATCGACGCGGCGGACGTCCTCGCCGCGCGAAAGGCGGTAGAGCCGGTCGCCCATCGTGCCGTAGCGGCGCATCAGGTCGCCACGATCCATCTGCTGCAGCTGGCCGATGGTGCGGATGCCATCGCGTTCCAGCGTGGCGTTGAACGCCTTGCCGACACCCCAGATCATCGTCACCGGCTGGGCTGCCAGGAAGCCGACCGCCTCGGCCTCGCCGATGACCGAGAATCCGCGCGGCTTGCGGAAATCGGACGCTATCTTGGCGAGGAACTTGCAGTAGGACAGGCCGGCTGAAACGGTGATGCCGATCTCCTTCTCGACCGCAAGCGCGAAGCGCGCCAGCACCACTGCCGGAGGCAGGCCGTGGAGACGTTCGGTGCCGGCGAGGTCGAGAAATGCCTCGTCGATCGAGAGCGGCTCGACCAGCGGTGTCAGCGCCTGCATCATGGCGCGCACCTCGCGGCCGACGTGCACGTATTTTTCCATGTTGGGGCTGATGACGACCGCCTCGGGACAGGCTTCGAGCGCCTTGAACATCGGCATTGCCGAGCGCACGCCCTGGATGCGGGCGATGTAGCAGGCGGTGGAGACGACGCCGCGCTTGCCGCCGCCGATGATCAGCGATTTGTCCTTGAGTGCTGGATTGTCGCGCTTTTCGATCGCCGCGTAGAAGGCGTCGCAATCGATATGGGCCAGATGCAGCCGGTAAAGCTCCGGATGGCGCGCCAGCCGGGGGCTGCCGCAGCGTTCGCAGCGGCGCGTCAGGCTGCGCTGAAACGTCAGGCAGTCGCGGCAAAAACCGTGATCGGGATTGTTGACAGGGGCCGCCATCGCTGCGAACATAAAGAGAACAGAAGCAATGGTACGACAGTGCAAGGCCTGCGACAAGGCTGGCCTGGGGAGAACGCATGAGCACGACCATAGCGCCGCTGGTGCCCGAACTCTGGGCGGATTTCGAGGACCTCTTCGGCAAGCAGGGCGCCTGTTATGGCTGCTGGTGCACGCATTTCCGGCTGGCGCCGGCGATACGGCGTGAGAGCAGCCGGGAACGCAACAAGGACCACATCAAGGCGCGCATCGAAGCCGGTCCGCCGCCAGGCCTGCTGGCATTCGAAGACGGCAAGGCGGTCGGCTGGATGCAGATCGGGCCACGCGCCGACGTGCCCGAATGGAACAATCAGGGCAGGGGGTCGGCACCAGTCGATGCCGCCGACGCCATGGATCCGGCCGTATGGGCGATCTCGTGCTTCTTCATCCGCACCAAGGCGCGCGGCAGAGGCATCACGCATCGCCTGGTCGAAGGCGGTATCGATTTCGCCCGCAGCAACGGAGCCCGGTTGGTCGAGGCCTGCCCGATAGACCTGTCCCGGGATTCGCGTTCGATCGGCCTGTTCGTCGGCTCGTCGCGGGTGTTCGAGAAGGCCGGTTTCGAGCGGCTCGTAGAGCGCAAGGCCGGCCGGCCGCTGATGCGGCTTGTGCTATAATCAGTTTTGCACCTTGGCGGCGTTGTATCTCACCTTGCGGTTGTGGCGGTAATTTCATACCAGACGAACGAGGCGTTCCTTCCAAGACGCGTTGCACGGAAACGGATTCAGTCGACGCGCTTTGGGCTTTTGTTTTATGCATGTCGTTGTCCCAAACCGCTGTGCGCTTTTGGGCACTATTAGGTCAAACGGAGAATTCGTGTGAACCGTGCCCTGCCATTCGTTTTTCTTCTTGCGTTGAGCGCGCCTGCTTTCGGCCAGACCGTCGACAGTCAGGGTGCGAAGCAATTGTCCGAAGACCTGGCCCGCTATGTCGGCAAACAGGCGCTCGACAAAGGCATTCTGAAGGTGTCGCTGGAAGGCGATGCCTACAAGATCTTGTTTGATTTCAAGGCGCTTGCCGGATCACTGCCCGATCAAAAGCTGCTGAAAGTCGACGTTGCGCCCTATGCCTTGATGGTCAAACCGCGCAGCGACGGATCCTGGGATGTCTCGATGGATTTTTCGCAGAGCGCCTCTTTCGAGTTCAACGGGCCCGAGGGTCTGCAAAGCACGCAGTTTTCGATCAAGGACGGCAAGGGTTCCGGCGTCTACGACCCCAATCTTGCGGCCTTCACCAGCGGCAGCAGCTCGATGGCCGGTATGACGATGGCATCGAAGGATGCCAAACAGCATATGGAAGCGAGCACCGGCGCCGGCACAGCAACGATCACCGCGACCAAGTCCGCGACCGGGGGTGTCGATTTCACAACATCGCAAAAGGTGTCTGATTTCGTCGAAACGATCAATTTCGACGATCCTGAAAGCGGACTGAAATTCCCCGTCAACGTCAAATCGCCGGAGCTGTCGGTCGAGGCCAGCGGCAAGGGAGTGCGGACAAAGCCGCTGCTCGATCTCCTGGCGTTTGCCGTGGCCAATGAAGACGAGACGACGCTGAAGGCAAACCAGGCGCAACTCAAATCGCTTCTGCTCGCCGCCTTGCCGGTTTGGGAGCATGTCGAGGGAACCTATGGCTTCAAGGATTTCACGGTGGAAAGCCCGGTCGGCAATTTCGGCGCGACGCAGCTCAGCACTGCGTTCGGGTCCGACGGCGTCGCCCAGAACGGCAAGATTACCTATGCCATCAAGGCGTCGGGGCTGACCGTGCCGCAACAGCTTCTGCCGAGCTGGAGCGTTGCGCTGTTGCCCACCGATGTCGACCTGAACTTCGGCGGCGCCAATATCGATCTCGACAGCATGGCGAAGAAGGCGATCGAAGCCTTTGATCTCAATCAGAATCCGCCGCTGCCGGCTGATTTGGGCGATCAGCTCAAAGCCGACTTCATGGCCAAGACGCCGAAAGTCGTTATCGGCCACAGCACCGTGAAGAACAAGGATACCGAGATCGCCCTGGAAGGCGAAATGACCTTCCCCGACGAGAAGCCGGAGGCAAGCTTGAAAGTCGACGTCACCGGCTTCGACAAGCTCGTCGAGGGCCTGCAGACGGCGGCAAAGTCGGAGCCGGAGGTGGCGCAGTACGTACCCGCCGCTCTCATGGTGAAGGGTTTTGGCAAAACGCTGCCAGATGGACGCATCGAATGGGTCGTCAACGCCAAGGCCGACGGTTCAGTCATGGTCAACGGCGTCATGGTCAAGCCGGCCGATCCGGCCGTGGACGACAGTGTCGATGACAGCGGCGACGACAGTGGGGACGACAGCGGCGGGGCAGGGGCGAAACTGAACCCCTGAGGGCCACGCCTTTAAAGACGCACTTCCGGACGGAAAGCCGTTTCACACTTTTCCTGGAATTGCGTTAGAACCCCAGCGCGTTCGCAATCTTCGGCGCGGCTTCGTGCCAGTCCTGGACGACGATGATGTCGTCCGGCACCGGCGGCAGGAATGCGCGCAGCGAATTGTCGGCCATCAGATGGAACAGGCCGGCATCGGCGACGGATGCCCGCACCGATGCCAGATTGTGCGGCTGATCGTCGACGAAAACCACCGGCCGGCCGGTCTTGCCGCGAAGCCTGGCCACTGCCGGTCCCTTGGCCATTTCAGTGGTCAGGAGCGGGTAGCTCAGCCCGAGTGCATCGAGATGGGCGCGACGCGCGGCGCGGTGCTTGTGCGGCATGGCCGTCAGCAGAATGATCTCGGCGCGATCGCCCAATCCCGTCAGGGCATCCGCCGCACCGTCGGTGATCCTCTGCCAGTCGGCTTGGGCGTCAAAGAAATCGCCCAGAAGTGCTGTGACTTCTGGCTGTTCGATCAGGCGGCCGCTCGCCGTCTCGGCGATGTTGCCGGTCAGCCGGAACGAGGCCAGCGTCAGGCCGAAACCACGCGCCTTGAGGAAATGCGGGAAAGGGCGGATGAATTCGAGCACCACGTCGTCGACATCGAGCACCAGCAGCGGGCGGCTGTCCGCCGCCAGTTCCTCGATCTGGCGCGCTGTTTCGGGATCATCGCTCATATGGAATGCTCATGGTTGTCGTCGCCCAGCGGCAGCGCCCGCAAGGCCTTGCCGACAGCTGCCGGCGGCGTGCCGGTTTCCTCGGCAAAGCGCATCAGCGTCGGCTCGTGGGCGAGAATGAACTGCAGGACGCCAGCCAGGAATCCTGGTTCGCCGGCAGCCTTGCGGATCGAATGCGCCTCGATGCCGGTGATTGCCAGAAAGCGCGGCAACAGCTCCGGATCGGAGGCGACGAAGCCCAGAGCCTTCACTGCAATCGATTCCGCTTCCTCGCGCATTGACGCTGCGTTTGCCATCACTACCTTCGGTGTGTGGAATGAGTCTCTCCCGCAGTAATGGCAAGAGATGCTTGCGGCAAGCCATTAGAGCGGCGCCCGAGGTGGAATCCAGAAAGCTTTTTGCGCCACGGATTTCCGTTTCGTCAATGATATTGCCGTAGAGTGACGCAGGGTTTGGTGCGTCTTTCAGATGGACGCATGACGGCTGCCTTCGAGCGGAAGGACGGCCGGGACGGGATATCGATGCCGAAGAAGGTCATGATCGTCGAGGACAATGAGCTCAATATGAAGCTCTTTCGGGACCTCATCGAAGCAAGCGGTTACGAGACCGTGCGCACCCGCAACGGCCTGGAAGCGCTCGATCTGGCGCGCAAGCACCGGCCGGATCTCATCCTGATGGACATCCAGTTGCCTGAAGTGTCGGGGCTGGAGGTGACCAAATGGCTGAAGGAGGATGACGAGTTGCACGTCATCCCGGTCATCGCGGTGACCGCCTTCGCGATGAAAGGCGACGAGGAACGCATCCGCCAGGGTGGCTGCGAAGCCTATATCTCCAAGCCGATCTCGGTGCCGCGTTTCATCGAAACCATCAAATCCTATCTGGGCGATGCGTGATGCGCCCTTCCAGCCAAGCCGGAGCCTTGTGACATGACTGCACGGATCCTCGTCGTCGACGACATCCCTGCCAATGTGCGGCTGCTGGAGGTCCGGCTGCTGGCCGAATATTTCGAGGTGTTGACCGCCACCAACGGGCCGGACGCCATCGAGACCTGCGAGAATGGCAAGGTCGATGTCGTGCTGCTCGACGTGATGATGCCCGACATGGACGGGTTCGAAGTCTGCCGACGGCTGAAGAGCGACCCGGCGACGTCGCACATTCCGGTGGTGATGATCACCGCGCTCGACCAGGTTTCCGACCGCGTGCGCGGGCTCGAAGCTGGCGCCGATGATTTCCTGACCAAACCGGTCAACGACCTGCAACTGATGACGCGCGTCAAGAGCCTGGTCCGGCTGAAGTCGCTGACCGACGAGTTGCGGCTGCGCGCCTCGACGACGCGCAACATTGGTATCGAAGAATTGCTGAGCCGCAATTTCGCCTCCGAGGACGCGACGCCGAAAGTGCTTTTGATCGACGAGCGCAAATCCTCGGTCGAGCGCATCCAGAAGATGCTGCGCGACCGTGCCGACCTCGACGTCACCAGCGATCCGCATGCCGGCTTCTTCCAGGCCGCCGAGACGCCCTACGAATGCGTGATGATCTCTACGGCCTTTGCGGATTTCGATCCGCTCCGGCTCTGTTCGCAGTTGCGCTCGCTCGACCGCACCCGTTTCGTTCCGATCATCCTACTGGCGGAGGCGGGCGAGGACGAGCGCATCATTCGTGGCCTGGAGCTCGGCATCAACGACTATCTGATACGGCCGATCGACCAGCAAGAACTGACAGCGCGGCTGCGCACCCAGGTGCGCCGCAAGCGCTACAACGACCAGCTGCGCGCCAGCGTCACCCAAACCATCGAAATGGCGGTGACCGACGGGCTGACCGGACTGCACAACCGCCGCTACCTCGACAGCCATCTGCAGACGCTGTTCGATCGCGCCGTGGCGCGGCGGCGGCCGCTGTCGGTGATGATCACCGACCTCGATCGTTTCAAGTCGATCAACGACGCGCACGGCCATGACGGCGGCGACGATGTGTTGCGGGAATTCGCGCGACGGCTGCGCAAGAATGTCCGGGGCATCGACCTTGCCTGCCGCTTTGGTGGCGAGGAGTTCGTCGTGGTCATGCCGGACACTGACGGCACGGTGGCCGAAAGGGTGGCCGAACGCATTCGCGCCGAAATTGCCCAGGCGCCTTTTGCCATCGGCCCGGACGGCAAGACGACCGAAGTCACCGTCAGTGTCGGCGTGTCGTCGGTGCTGAAGGGGGTGGACACGGTGGCGGCGCTGATGAAACGTGCCGACCTCGCTCTCTACGAAGCCAAGAGCGGCGGCCGCAACCGTGTCGTCGCCAAGGCGGCGTAACCCGCAAAGGCCCGATTTTCCAGTCAAGCCGATAGGGTTACCCGTTTACCTTAATCCAAGCGATTCGCGAGCCTTGGTTAAGAAATGGTTGATTTTCATAAGCTCTTGCGCAAGTGTGCAGGCCAAGACGAAGCCGGCACGAGGGTAGTCAGCCGGCTCGATCCCTAGAAATACCCCATGATGCTCAGGTCCGCCGCATCTCCTGGGTCCGTGGGGTCGGCCGGCCGGCGCTGGCGCATAGTGGCCTCCTCGTACCGCTGCCAAACGCCGACCGGCCCCCTTCTCCAAACAGAACATCGGAGTTCCGTGCCAAGGCACGGATGACTCTGCTTTTTGCGTGTGAAAAATCCGGACCCCGTTCTCTTGGATCAGCGGCGATAGCCATATGGCGCGCACTCTCATTGCGCGAGAAGCTTTGTTCGTGGCTGGCGACCTGCAGGGAAGAGTACCCTCTCCAATTCATACATATGGCGCACAAGGGGCTTGCGGCAAGACCCGACTCCTCCCGTAAAACCGTCGGCCTAACCCGAGGGTACGGAACGGAGAGTGCGACAATGGCCGTAATGACCGATCATGCGGTGGTGGTTGCCGGAGGTGGCCCGACAGGGTTGATGCTGGCAGCTGAACTCGCGCTGGCGGGTGTCGACGTTGCCATTGTCGAACGGCGTCCCAACCAGGAGCTTGTTGGCTTGCGTGCGGGCGGCCTGCATGCACGCACGATCGAAGTTCTGGATCAGCGTGGGATCGCCGACCGGTTTTTGTCGCGAGGACAACGCTTTCAGGTCGTGGGCTTCCACATGATCCGGCTGGACATCAGCGACTTTCCAACGCGGCACAACTGCCTGCTCGGGCTGCGTCAAAACCACATTGAACGCATATTGGCCGGTTGGGTCGACGAGTTGAAAGTGCCGATCTATCGCGGGCAGGAGGTCGCGGCGTTGGCGCAAGACGACAGCGGGGTCATCATCGAGTTGGCCGATGGCCAACGTATGAAGACACATTATCTGGTGGGCTGCGACGGAGGGCGAAGCCTCATCCGAAAAGCAGCCGGCATCGAATTCGCCGGATGGGATCCGACGATGAGCTGGATGATCGCCGAAGTCGAGATGTCTGAGGAGCCGCCATTCGGCTTCCGGAACACGGACTCCGGTATCCACGCGTTGGGCAAAACCGGAGAGGGTGGGACAGTCGGCGTCGTGCTGACAGAACCGCGACTGGAGACTGGTGGAGAACCCACGCTTCGCGATCTCAGCGAGGCGCTGGTTGCCATCTATGGGACCGACTATGGAGTCCACAGTCCGACTTGGCTCTCACGATTTACCGACATGACGCGGCAAGCCGCGACCTATCGTGACAGACGCGTCCTGCTGGCGGGCGATGCCGCGCACATCCATCCCCCGATGGGCGGGCAGGGTCTCAACATCGGCGTACAGGATGCGGTGAACCTCGGCTGGAAGCTGGCGCAGGTGGTCAAGCGGATCTCACCGGAGAGCCTCCTCGATACCTACCAGGCTGAGCGCCACCCGGTCGCCGCCCGTGTCTTGCAGAACACGATGGCACAGGTTGCGCTACGGCGAACGGACGACCGTGGCAAGGCCATGGGCGACATCGTTGCCGAACTGCTCGGGATGGACGAACCGCGCAGACGAATGGCCGGCGAGATGTCCGGTCTGGGCGTTCACTACAATCTCGGCGAGGGGCATCCTCTTCTCGGCCGGCGGATGCCCGACCTCGACCTGCTCACTGCCAACGGCCCGCTAAGAGTCTTTGCCCTGCTGCACGATGCCCGGCCGGTCATGCTGAACTTCGGTCAGCCAGGCGGCTTCGACATGACACCGTGGGCAGATCGGGTCCAGCAGATCGACGCCACATATTCCGGACCATGGGAGCTTCCGGTCCTTGGTCCCGTTGCCGCTCCGACGGCGGTGTTGATCCGGCCCGACGGCTATGTGGCCTGGGTAGGGGACGGAACCCGTCTTGGGCTTGCCGAGGCGCTGACAGCCTGGTTCGGCCCGCCTGCCGTGGCGCCACGGCTATGAAGTAGACGTAACCTCTTGAAACGCATCGCGTCGCCGCTTGTGGCGGCGCGGTCTGCTGACAACCGATTGACAGGAGCTTTTATCCATGCAGAATTGGTTGGACCATTGGACCACTTGGAGAGAGCGTGGACCAGAACAGCCTGCCACCCATTCAGACGACGGCGCGCGATGACGCCGTGCTGAAGGCGTTGGTTGGGTTTGTTCGCGCCGAAGCCTTGCAGCCCGGCGAGCGACTTCCGACAGAGCGTATTCTTGCAGAACGGTTGAAGGTCAGCCGCAACACGGTGCGTGAGGCGCTGACGCGCTGGGAAGGGCTCGGTCTGGTCGAGCGCCGGCAGGGCAGCGGAACCTACCTCAAGGCGGCCGTTTCACCCGGCATGCTGCATATGCCGCTGACGCTGGCGGGCGGCAATGATTTCACCAGCCTGATGCAGACGCTGGAAATCCGCCGCGCGCTGGAAGCGGAGGCCGCCGCACTCTGTGCCGAGCGTGCAAGCCAGACCGACATTGCCGAGATCGCGCGCAAGCTCGACATCATGGAGCAGGCGTTTCGCACGCGCGACGGCATGTCGTCGGAAGAGGACTGGGAGTTCCACCAGGCGATCTACCGGGTCTCCGGCAATCCGCTGTTCGAGCAGATCATCGCCGCCATGCACGAGTTGTTCCATCGCTTTTGGGAGCATCCGCTCGGCGTGCGCGACTTCGGCCATGCCAGCTTTCCCTATCACCGCACCATCTACGAATGCATCGCCGCGCGTGACCCGCAAGGCGCCCGCGCCGAGGCGCTCAAGCTGATCGCCACCGTCGAGGACGATCTGAAGCGCGGTGCGGCCAAACTCAAACTTTCGAGCCAGACATGAACGAGCAGCCATCCGGTTTCGACCACGATTATCTCGCCGAGGCGGCAACGCTGCTGGCGCATGACGAGCCATTCCCGGGCGGCGCGGTGGTGCCGCCGATCTACCAGACCTCGTTGTTCACCTTTGCCAACTATGCCGAGATGGCCGACACTTTCGCCGGCAAACGAAAGCAGCCGATCTATTCGCGCGGCGACAATCCGACGGTGATGGAGTTCGAGGCGCGGGTAGCGGCGCTCGAGGGCGCTGAGGCCGCGCGCGGCTTTTCCAGCGGCATGGCGGCGATTAGCGCCACCGTGCTTGCTTTCGTCGGTGCCGGCGAGCGCATCGTGGCGGTGCGCAATTGCTACGGCGATGCCTACCGGCTGTTCGAGCGGCTCTTGCCCCGGCTCAACATCAAAGTCGATTACGTCGATGGCTCCGACCCGGACGCGGTCGCGGCGGCACTTCCCGGCGCCAAGCTGCTCTACCTGGAAAGCCCGACCTCGATGATGTTCGAGCTCCAGGACATCGCGCATCTGACGCGGTTGGCCAAGGAGCAGGGCATCATCACCAGCATCGACAATTCCTGGGCAACGCCGGTGTTCCAGAAGCCGATCACGCACGGCGTCGACCTGGTGCTGCACTCGGCCTCGAAATATCTCGGTGGCCACAGCGACACCGTGGCCGGCGTTGTGGCCGGATCTGCCGCCCATATCAAGCATATCAACGAGCAGACCTATTCCTATCTCGGCGGCAAGCTGTCGCCGTTCGAGGCCTGGCTGCTGCTGCGCGGCTTGCGCACGCTGCCGCTGCGCCTGCCGCACCACATGAAGAGCGGCCTGACCCTCGCCGAGCGGCTGAAGGCGCATGCCAATGTTGAGCGCGTCAACCATCCTGCCTATTCGAACCATCCCGGCAAGGCGACGCTGGCCGGCTATGCCGGGCTGTTCTCCTTCGAGGTGACGGACGATATCGACATCCCCGTCTTCGTCGACGCGCTCAACTATTTCCGCATCGGCGTCAGCTGGGGCGGGCATGAGAGCCTGGTCGTGCCTGCCAAGGCGTCGCTCGAGCAGACGCCGGGCCTAAATTCGATGGCGCGCTTCGGCGTCAGCCCCCGAACCATCCGCTTCAATGTCGGATTGGAAAGTGTCGAAGACCTGTGGGCGGACGTCGCCCAGGCCTTCGAAAAAGCCAGAAAATAACAAGCGGGTTCAAAATGGGAGTCTTGAACATGAAAAAACTGACCGTCATGCTTGCCACCGTTGCGGGGCTGGCGATTTCCGCCGGAAGTGCTGTGGCCGATTCGACCCTCAAGATGGTCGAAGTCATCACCAGCCCGCCGCGCACCGAATTCCTGAAGAAACAGATCGCCGAATTCGAAACCGCCAATCCCGGCGTCAAGGTCGAGCTGATCTCGCTGCCCTGGGGCCAGGCCTTCGAAAAATTCCTGACCATGGTGCAGGCCGGCGATACGCCCGATGTGGTCGAGATGCCGGAACGCTGGATGGGCCTCTATGCCAACAATGCCCAGCTCGAGGATCTCGGCCCCTACATGGCCAAGTGGGACGACGCCAAGACGCTCGGCGAGCGCGCCAAGCAGTTCGGCTCGACCGTCAACAACACGCAGTTCATGATCCCGTACGGCTACTACGTGAACGCGCTGTTCTGGAACAAGAAGCTGTTCAAGGAAGCCGGCCTAGACGGCCCGCCGGCGACGCTCGACGATTTCATCGCCGACTCCAAGAAGATCTCGGCAATACCGGGCAAATATGGCTACTGCCTGCGCGGCGGTCCGGGCGCCTTCAACGGCATGCACATGTTCATGAATATCGCAGCTGGCAAGGGCGGCTATTTCAACGAGGATGGCACCTCGACCATCAACGACGAAGGCTCGGTCAAGGGTCTGCAGATGCTGGCCGACATGTATAAGAACGGCTTGGCGCCGAAGGATGCGGTGAGCTGGGGCTTCAACGAGACGGTCACCGGCTTCTATTCCGGTACCTGCGCCATGCTCAACCAGGATCCGGACGCACTGCTCGGCATCGCCGACAAGATGAGTGCCGACGACTTCGCGGTGGCGCCATTGCCGGTCGGGCCGAGCGGCAAGTCTTATCCGACGCTCGGCTATGCCGGCTGGGCGATGTTCGCCAACTCGCAGCACAAGGACGACGCCTGGAAGCTGATGGCGACGCTGCTGTCGCCCAAGGACAATCTGGAATGGGCCAAGGAGGTTGGCGTCGTCCCGATCCACAACGGGGCCGACCAGGATCCCCATTTCAAGACCGAGCAGTTCAAGGGCTGGTTCACGGAGCTGAGCGACACCTCCAAGTATGAAATGGTGACGCCGCCGACGCATCTGGAGAACCTTGGCAATTTCGTCGACCAGGTGGCGATCAAGAATTTCCAGGAAGTGCTGCTTGGCCAGAAGACGGCCAAGGACGTCGCCGACCAATGGGCTGCCTTCCTGACCAAGGAACAGCAGGACTGGCTGGCGAAGAACAAGAAGTAGTTTTGTTCCCTTCTCCCCGTTCACGGGGAGAAGGTGTCACGAAGTGACGGATTAGGGGCGGCGCCATCGTTTGAAGGTTTGCGCAGCCCCTCATCTGCCTGCCGGCATCTTCTCCCCGTGAAACGGGGAGAAGGACGCTGTCGCCGACGCCGGCATCCACCTTTCACCGTAGAGCCCCCAATGACCTATGCCGTGTCCGAAATACGATCCGCCGGCAAGCCGCGTCGCAAGTGGCGATCGCACGCCGCCATCGAGCCCTGGCTCTATCTCAGCCCGGCGATCATCCTTCTGGTCGTGGTGCTTCTGGTGCCGCTGGTCATCGGCATCAGCTACTCCTTCCGCAAATTCTCGGCTTTCAAGTCAGAATATGTCGGGCTCGCACAGTATCGGGCGATGCTGTCGGACCCGGTGCTCGGGCAGGCGCTGGTCAACACGCTGTGGTGGACCGTCGCCAGCCTGTTCTTCCAGTTCTTCCTCGGTCTCGGCCTAGCGCTGCTGCTCGACAAGCCATTCCCGGGCCGCAAGGTGGTGCAGGCCCTGGTGTTCCTGCCCTGGGCGGTGCCGTCCTTCCTGTCAGGCCTGACCTGGGCATGGCTGTTCAATCCGATCATCGGCCCATTGCCGCACTGGCTGTACGCATTGGGGCTGAAGGCCGAACCGACCAATGTTCTGTCCGATCCCTCGACCGCCATGTGGGGACCGATCGTCGCCAATATCTGGTTCGGCATTCCATTCTTCGCCATCACGCTGCTGGCGGCGCTGAAATCCATTCCATCGGAATTGCATGAGGCGGCGGCGATCGACGGCGCTTCGCCCTGGCAGCGCTTCACCAAAGTGACGCTTCCATTCCTGGCGCCGACCATTGCCATCACGGTGATGCTGCGCACCATCTGGATCGCCACCTTCGCCGACCTGATCTTCGTCATGACCGAGGGCGGACCGGCCGGCTCGACCAACACCGTGCCGGTCTACATCTATGTCAGCGCCTTCAAGTCGCTGGACAAGGGCTACGCCTCGGCGGTGGCCGTGCTGCTGCTCGTCCTGCTCATTGCCTATGCGATCGCACTGATCGGCATTCGCCGCTCCCTGGTGAGGCACGTCTGATGATCGCAGGACGCTCAGCCTCACAACGCTTCTTCGGCGGCATCGGCCTCTACGCCGCCGTCGCGGCTTACGTGATCTTTGCGCTGTTCCCGATCTACTGGACGCTGAAGATCTCGGTCACGCCGGAGCGGCTTCTCTATTCCGAAGGCATCACCTTCTGGCCCTCGCAGATGACGTTGCAGAACTTCGTCACCGTGCTCGAGGCCACCGATTTCCCGCGCTATTTCCTCAACAGCGTCATCGTCTCGGTGTCGACGGCGGCACTGGTGACGGTCGTCGCCACGCTCGCCGGCTACGCCATGTCGCGCTTCACGTTTCGCGGCAAGGCAGCACTGGCGCTGATGCTCTTGTTGACCCAGACGTTTCCGCTGGTGATGGTTATTCCGCCGATCTACCGCGTCATGGGGCAGATCGGCCTGATCAACAGCCTGACCGGGCTGATCATCATCTACACCGCCTTCAACACCGCCTTTGCCACCTTTCTGATGCAATCCTTCTTCGACGGCATCCCGAAGGACCTGGAAGAAGCGGCGATGATCGACGGTTGCACGCGCGCGCAGGCAATGCGCAAGGTGATCGTGCCGCTGACGCTGCCGGGCATGGGCGCGACGCTCGGCTTCGTCTTCACCGCGGCCTGGAGCGAGCTTCTGTTCGCGCTGATGCTGATTTCCAGCGACGACCAGAAGACCTTCGCGGTCGGCCTGCTCACCTTCATCGGCAAATTTGCCGTCGACTGGGGACAGATGATGGCGGCGTCGATCCTGGCGCTGATCCCGGTCTGCATCTTCTTCGCTTTCCTGCAACGCTATCTCGTCACCGGCCTGACCGCCGGCGCCGTCAAAGGATAGATCGATGGCCTCTGTTACGCTCGATAAGGTCCGCAAGGACTATGGCACTGTCCGTGTCCTGCACGCGGTCGACCTTGAAATCGCCGATGGCGAGTTCGTCGTCCTGGTCGGTCCGTCAGGCTGTGGCAAGTCCACGCTTTTGCGCATGATCGCCGGGTTGGAGGAGGCTTCCGGCGGCGAGATCCGCATCGGCGAGCGGCTGGTCAACGACGTCGCACCGAAGGACCGCGACATCGCCATGGTGTTCCAGTCCTACGCGCTCTACCCGCATATGGATGTATCGAAGAACATGGGTTTCAGCCTGATGCTGCGCAAGGCCGAGAAGCCGGCGATCGACGCGCGGGTGGACGGTGCGGCCAAGCGGCTCGGGCTCGACACTTTCCTGCAGCGCCTGCCGCGGCAGTTGTCCGGCGGCCAGCGCCAGCGCGTCGCCATGGGCCGCGCCATCGTGCGCGATCCCAAGGTGTTTCTGTTCGATGAGCCGCTGTCGAACCTCGACGCCAAGCTGCGCGTCCATATGCGTGCCGAGATCAAGGCGCTGCACCAGCAGTTGAAGACCACTTCGGTCTACGTCACCCACGACCAGATCGAGGCCATGACCATGGCCGACAGGATCGTCGTCATGCATGACGGGCTGATCCAGCAAGTCGGCGCGCCGCTGGATCTCTATGACCGGCCGGCCAACATGTTCGTCGCCGGCTTCATCGGCTCACCTGGTATGAATTTCCTGCCTGCGACCGTTCGCAAGGGCGGTACCTCGGAGGCCGTGCTGGCCGATGGCCAGGCGTTGCGCCTGCCGGATGGCCTGCCGCTGAAGGACGGTGACGTAATCACCGTCGGTCTGCGGCCCGAGCACATCAGGCTGGCCGATGACGGCGAATTGCAGGGCGAGGTGGGGGTGGTGGAGCCGCTCGGGCTTTCGACGCAGTTCTACGTCAAGCTGGCTGGCCAGCAGCTTTGTGTCTTCGCCATGGGCCGCGCCGGCGTGAAGCCCGGCGACGTGGTACGGCTGTCGGCCGACCCGGCGTCGCTGCATCTGTTCGATCCGAAAAGCGGCGATCGCGTTGGCTAAACCGGGGCCTGCTGCTGCATAGTGATTTGCGGAAGCAGGAAGAGGGGGAGGCCATGAAACTCGGAATTCCGGTCTATGACGGCGTGGACTTGCTCGACGTGACCGGGCCTTACGAGATGTTCAAATGGGTCGACCCGGCGAAGGGGCTCGATTGCCAGATCCTCTCCGCCGATGGTGGCCCGGTCACGACCGTGAACGGGTTGCGTTTCGAAGCCCATGCCAGCTTTGCCGAAACGCCAACGCTCGATGTCCTCTGGGTCCCGGGCGGTGCGCCGGAAGCGTTGAGCGCAATCATGTCGAATGCCAATTCGCCTTTTCTCGCCTACCTCCGACAGGTAGCGGCGGATGCGCTCTGGGTTTGCTCCGTATGCGAGGGGGCGCTGTTGCTCGCACGCGCCGGGCTGCTCGAGGGTCACAAAGCCACGACCCATTGGGCGTTCGTCAAATGCCTGCAGAGTTTCCCCAAGATCGAGGTCGATACGACGCATGCCCGCTTCGTCAGATCCGGCAACCGACTGACCGGTGGAGGCATTTCATCAGGCCTCGACGAGGCCTTGAAACTGATCGAGCTGCTGTTCGATGAGGCGACAGCCGAGGCGGTTCAGGTCACCACGCAGTATTTTCCGCGTCCGCCGGTGGCTGGCAAAATTCCAGCCACGCCGGCCTGCCCGGTGAAATGGCGATCCAGGCGGCCGCACCATCACGGCAACTCTGCAGAAATTCCGGGAAGAGCGTAACGCCGCAATGGACTGCCGTCCGATGGTCCTGCAAACGAAAACGCCGCCCATTGGGCGGCGTTTCGGCATTTTTGGAGAAACCAGATTACTTGATCTTGGTTTCCTTGAACTCGACGTGCTTCTTGGCGACCGGGTCGTACTTGCGGAACGACAGCTTGTCGGTCTTGGTGCGGCTGTTCTTGCTGGTCACGTAGAAGAAACCGGTGTCGGCGGTCGACAGAAGCTTGATCTTGATGTTTGCGGCTTTGGCCATGATTTCAGTCCGTTATGTTCGTGGGGTTTTGGCCGCTGGAGCACGGGGAAACACCCGGACGCGGGAAACTTGGCGCGACACATAAAGAACGTGCCTGGAAAGTCAAGCCCGGCGAAGCTTGTACCACCCGCCGGAGCAGGCCAGTAGCCTCAAATCATGCGCTTTCTCTCGCGGGCGCCCCAACCTTCTTCCAGTCTCCGGTGGTGTTCCACCAGCGATTCGGATTGGCGCGGTCGTCCAGCCCCTTGGAGCGGCTGGCCAGGATCGGCTGGATGCGGATCACCGGCTCCTGGTAGGAGTGCGCCTGGAAAATCGCCTCGACGACGCGCGCGGCCAGCACCTGGTCGTCGGGCAGTTCGAACGAAACCTCGACTGTGCCGGGGCGACGCCGCAACTCGGTCTCGGCGCCGGCGGCCGCCCCGTCGAGCGGCCTGTAGCGTTCGATGCCATGTGCCGACTGGTAGGCGTTGCGGTCATATTTGCCCATCGCCAGCGGCGCTATCGCCACCACCGCATCCATGATGCGGTCGACATCGGCGGCCGGCGCCTGAAAGGTCACCAGCAGGAGCAGTGTCATTCGCAACGAAGTGGTTTCAAAGCCGCTGTCGATCATGGGAGGATCCTCAACTTCAGATATTTTGAGGGAGCCTTATAACCGGAGGCTGCTGACACGGTTCTGTCAGCAGCCTGTCGTGTCGCCGCGTGAAATGCAGGCCGGAAGCAGCGTGGCGCTACAGCAGGATCTTGCGGACCAGCCTGACGCTGACCAGGCCGATGTAGGCGGCGAAGAACAGGCCGAGCGACCAGCCGAAGCCGGATGGACCGAACGCATCCATGCCGATGCCGATCGCTTGCGGACCGAGCACCATGCCAACGCCGTAGCAGAGCACGAAGGCGGCGTTGGCCGACGCCAGCTCGTGGCCGGAGAGCTGCGAGCCGAGATGGGCAAGGCCGATTGTGTACATGGCTGCAACGACGCCACCCCAGACGAACAGAAGGGCCGCCATCAGGTGCCAGTTCTGCGCAAAGAAGGGCATGAAGACCGTGCCGGCAAGGCCGACAGTGGCGCAGGCAATCAGCAGATAGCGGCGGTCGCTGACGCGGTCGCTGATCATGCCGATAGGGATCTGCAGCAGCACATTGCCGAGGCCGATCATGGTCAGGAGAAGGGCTGCGTCGGCCTCGGAGTAGCCGATGCGGTTGCCATAGACCGGGAACAACGCAAAGCCGCCGGTTTCGACGGCGCCGAACACCAGCACGGCAGCGGTTGCTGACGGCACCAGCCAGATGTAGCGCAGGAAATTGCTGGTTTCGCCATCAGAAGCGATGGTCGGGCTCTCATTGCGCGCCGCCAGCACCGGAATGGCGGCCAGCGTCACCAATGCGATGATGACGCCGAATGGCCTGAAGCCCGAACTGCCGAGATGGGCAAACAGCCACGGCCCCGCAGCAAAGCCGAGCGACAGGACAGTGGCGTAGATGCCGAGCACAAGGCCACGCCGATGTGGCGGCGCCGAGGTGCTGATCCAGAACTCCGACAGGATGAACAGCACCGTCAGCGCGATGTGCAGCACGATACGAAGCGGAAACCACATCCAGAAATCCGGCGCGAAGTGGAAGCCGACGAAGGCCAGGGCGCCGGTGGCAATCATGGCAATCATCGTCCAGGCCACGCCGAAGCGCATGGCGAGTGGCGTCGCCAGCGGGGCACCGGCGATCGAGGCCAGGCCGGCGACGGCCGTGTTGAGGCCGATCATCGAAGCCGAATGGCCGCGCGTTTCGAGAATGACGCTGAGCAGCGGCATACCGAGGCCGATGGCGATGCCGACGACGCTGATCGACGAGATCGCCGCCACCATCGGCAGCCAGTGTACGCGTTCGTCGCCCTGTGGTTGGGTATCGACCGTCATGGGATGTCTGAATACTCGATGTTCTACAGAATTTCGCGGGTGAAGCGGTTGCGGACAAGCCGGTAGAAGGGCACGGGACCGCCCGGACGCAACTGCGGATCATGGGCGAGGCGCTTTTCGAGCTCGTCCAGGATCGTTCGGGTGATGTCGGGTATGTCGGCTTCCCTGGCCTTGGCCAGCGGCAGCCAGACTAGTTCTTCGAGTTCATTGGTCGGGCCGCCACCCGGCAGTTCGACGGCGACGTCATCGCGCCAGGCGCTGAAGAAACGTGTGTCGAAGCGGCGCACCCGGTTGGGTGGCGTGATGGCGCGCGCGACGAAGCGCAGCATGTCGAGAGAGGGTTGCACGCCGTGTTCGGCAAAGCCCCGCCAATCGGGTCTGGCGGTGATGAAAGCACCTTTGCGGCCAATCAGCAGCCCGGCTTCCTCATAGGTCTCGCGAATTGCCGACAGGGCAATGGCGCGGGCCCGCGCAGCACTTGTGCGGCCCGGCCCGGCGAGCAACTTTGCCTCCTGCTCCGGATGCAATGCGGCGGCGACCACAATGCGGCTGTCGGCCGGATCGGTGCGGCCGCCGGGAAACACGAACTTGCCTGGCATGAATGCGTGGCCGGCATGGCGACGGCCCATCAGGACCAGCACCTCGTCGCCCTCGCGGTCGAGCAGGATCAGGGTCGCCGCGTCGCGCGGACGAATTGGCTGGTCGCTGTGAGCGATCATGCTCCGCTCGATCCTGTCGACTTCCGCCTTGGTCATACCGTCCATGCGCAGGACCTAGCGGAAACTTCTGGCAAGCGAAAGTGGCCTTTCACGGTCGGTTTGTTGCACCAGCGAGCGCAGCCAACTTTGACCTATACCCCGCTATGGGGGTCGATCACGTCATGCTCGCCGCCGAATCCGTGCATATAGAAGGCCCATTGCAGTCCGATGACGGCACCCTTGACCGGCTGTAGCAGCCCCACCGCCAGAATGATGGTCAGCGGTACCCAGATGGCGATGTGTTGCCAGGTGGACAGTGTCGATGTCGCCTCGACAGCCATGAAGGCGCCAAGCACGATGTGGCCGACGATGACGATGACGAGATAGGCTGGAAGGTCGTCGGCGCGGTGGTGGTACAATTCCTCGCCGCAGACGCTGCATTTATCGACGGTCTTGGTGAAGGCGCGAAACAACTTGCCTTCGCCGCAATGCGGGCAGCGGCCGAGCATGCCGCGTTTCATCGCCGTCCATAGCGGTCGGGCGGCCCGACCCGAGTGATGTTCGCCGCCGAAAACCTGGTCTTCCATGGCTGTTGCCATCATCTTCTCCTGCCGCGCGAACCGGGTCGCGATTGCGACGCGCGGGCGCGGCCCTTGGCCTTGTGAAACGACCGCTTGGAACCTGGCAAAGGCTTCGGGTCGGTCAACATCTCGAAGCGCATCGCGCCGGCCATTGGTGCCACCTCGACGAGCCGGACCTCAACGCGATCCGCGAGCTGGTAGCCTTTGCCGGAACGTTCTCCGAACAGGGAGCGGGCCGCTTCGTCGTATATATAGTAATCGCCATTCAAAGTTGACACCGGGATGAAACCATCCGCGCCATACTGCGGCAATTGGACAAATAGTCCCGATTTGGTGACGCCGGAGATGCGGGCGTCGAACCGGTCGTCGATGCGCTCGGCGAGATAGGCGGCGATCAGCCGGTCGACTGTATCGCGCTCAGCCGCCATTGCGCGCCGTTCCGTGGCTGAGATCAGCACGCCAATGTCTTCGAGCCGTGCCTCCTCGTCCTGCGTCAGCCCGCCCGGACCGAGGCCGAGTGCGGCGATAAGTCCGCGATGCACGATCAGGTCGGCGTAGCGGCGGATCGGCGAGGTGAAATGCGCGTAGCGCCTGAGGTTGAGGCCGAAATGGCCGATGTTCTTGGGCGAATATTCAGCCTGGCTCTGCGAGCGCAGCACCACCTCGTTGACCAGGCCTTCATTGTCGGCGCCGCGCACGCCCTCCAGAATGCCGTTGAACTGGCTTGGCCGCATCTGCGCGCCGCGCGCCAGCGACAGCCCGAGCGTCTGAAGGAATTCGCGCAGCGATTCCTGCTTGGCCAGCGAAGGCGCGTCATGGACGCGGTAGACCAGTGCCTGCTTCTTCGCCTCCAGCGTCTCTGCCGCGGCGACATTGGCCTGGATCATGAATTCTTCGATCAGCTTGTGTGCATCAAGCCGTTCCGGCACGATGACGCGATCGACGGTGCCATCCGGCTTGAGCAGGATCTTGCGCTCCGGCAGGTCGAGCTCGAGCGGCTGGCGGCCGTCGCGGCCTCGCTTCAGGATCGCATAGGCGTCCCACAGCGGCTTCAGCACGGTGTCGAGGATCGGACCGGTCTTGTCGTCCGGCACGCCGTCGATCGCCGCCTGGGCTTGTTGGTAGGCAAGTTTTGCCGCCGACTTCATCATCACGCGATGGAAGGAGTGCCGGAGCTTGCGGCCGTCGGCCGAAAAAACCATGCGCACCGCCAGCGCTGGGCGGTCCTGACCTTCGCGCAGCGAGCAGAGATCGTTGGAGATGCGCTCGGGCAGCATCGGCACGACGCGATCCGGGAAATAGACCGAATTGCCGCGTTTCAGCGCTTCGCGGTCGAGTGCCGTGCCATAGCGGATGTAGGCGGCGACATCAGCGATCGCCACTGTGGCGACCACGCCGCCCGGGTTCTTCTCGTCGAGATCCGATGTGGCGAAGACGGCGTCGTCATGGTCCTTGGCGTCGGCCGGATCGATGGTGACCAGCGGCAGGTCGCGCCAGTCCTCGCGGTGATCCATCGTTGCGGGCTTGACCGCTTCGGACTCGGCGATGACGTCGGCAGGAAAAATATGCGGAATGTCATGCGCGTGGATGGCGATCATCGAGACCGCCTTTTCGCTGGTCAGCGAACCCAGCACGTTGAGCACCTTGGCTCTAGGCAGCCCATAGCGGGAGGCGCGCGCCGGCTCGACCTCGACGAGGTCGCCGTTCCTGGCGCCGTTCTGGAATTCCTTGTCGACGATCAGTTCGGGCTGGCGCCGCTCGACCGGCTCGATGCGGAAGGTGCCGTCCTGCAAGATGCGAAAGACACCGAGAACCGCATCGCTGCGCTTCTCGAAGATCTTCATCACCCGCCCGGTATAGGCTGGGCCTGTCGCTTCGTTGGTCGGAAAGGTCTTGGCCAGCACGCGGTCGCCGATGCCGGGTGCCGGGCCGTTGCCGCTGCGCGAGATCCGGATGGAGACAACGGGTGGCTCACCCGTGCCGACGGCTTCCGCTGGATGCGCCAGCAAAATGCCGTCGCCGTCACGGCCAAAGATATCGAGCACGGCGACGTGGGGCAGGGCGCCAACGCGGGCGAGTTTTTTGCGCTCCTTGGTCAGGACGCCTTCGTCCTGCAGGTCGCGCAAAATATCCTTCAGCCAGATGCGGTCGTCGCCGCGCAACGCGAACGCCTTGGCGATGTCGCGTTTGCCGGCGCGATCGGGATTTTCGGCGATGTAGCGCAGGATTTCGTCACGCGAGGGCCGATAGTCGTCCTTGACCTTGGCCCTCGTGTCGGCGGTGCGCGGATCGCCGTGGCTTCTACCGGTGATCCTGCGCGCCACGCCGTCCTACCCTTTTTTCTTCGCGGCCGGCTTCTTGGCCGCCGTTTTCTTGGCCGTCGTCTTTCCGGTTGCCGGCGCCTTGGCCGCTGCCGCCTTGCGGAACGGCTTCTTGCCGCCGCCGCCCTTGGCTTCCTTCTCGGCAATCAGCGCCAGCGCGTCCTCAACCGTCACCGATTGCGGATCCTTGCCCTTGGGCAGGGTGGCATTCACCTTGCCGAAATTCACGTAGGGCCCGTATTTGCCGTCACGCACGACGATCTTGCCGCCGCCATCGGGATGGTCGCCAAGCTCCTTCAAGGCGGCGGCTGTGCCGCCATTGCGCCCGCCCTTGCCCTTCAACTGCTTCTCGGCGATCACCGACACGGCGCGATTGAGGCCGATCGAGAACACGTCCTCGATGCTGTCGAGATTGGCGTATGTGCCGTCATGCAGCACGAACGGACCATAGCGGCCGAGCCCGGCCGAGATCATCTTGCCGGATTCCGGGTGCTGGCCGACATCGCGCGGCAGCGACAGCAGGGCGAGCGCCTTCTCGTGGTCGATGGTTTCAGCCGTCCAGCCCTTGGGCAGGCTGGATCGCTTGGCTTCCTTGCCGTCGCCGCGTTGCAGATAGGGGCCGAAGCGGCCGCTGCGCAGCGTGATTTCCTCTGACGTATAGGGGTCCTTGCCGATGACCTTGGTGCCGTCCTCGCCATTGCCGTTCTCGCCATTAGGGTTGGCGGCATCGCCGAGCTGGCGGGTGAAGGAGCATTCGGGGTAGTTCGAGCAGCCGACAAAGGCGCCGAATTTGCCAAGCTTCAGTGACAGATTGCCGGTGCCGCATTTCGGGCAGATGCGGGGGTTCGAACCGTCTTCGCGCGTCGGAAATACCAGCGGGGCCAGTTCTTCGTTGAGCGCGTCGAGCACGTCGGTGACGCGCAATTCCTTGATGTCGGCGACGGCGCCTGAAAAATCCTTCCAGAAATCGCGAAGCACGTCCTTCCAGGCGAGCTTGCCGTCGGAGATCTCGTCGAGCTTCTCCTCAAGCGAGGCGGTGAAGTCGTATTCGACATAGCGTTCGAAGAAGCTTTCGAGGAAGGCCGACAGCAACCGGCCCTTGGCCTGCGGCACCAGCCGGCGTTTGTCGATGGTGACGTAGTCGCGGTCCTCGAGCGTCTTCAGGATCGCCGTGTAGGTCGACGGCCTGCCGATACCGAGCTCTTCCAACTTCTTGATCAGCGAGGCTTCGGAGTAACGCGGCGGCGGCTCGGTGGTATGCTGGGTGGCGTTGATCGCCTGACGGGCAAGCTGCTCGCCGGCGCGGATTTCCGGCAGGCGGCGATTTTCCTCGTCTTCCGAATCGTCGTCCTTCTGGTCGGTGTAGGCAGCGATGAAGCCGTCGAAGCGAACGACCGAACCGATGGCACGAAGCTCGGCGGTGCGGGCGCCGTTGACGGCCTCGATCTCGGCCGTGGTGCGTTCGATCTCGGCCGGCTGCATCTGGCTGGCGATGGCGCGCTTCCAGATCAACTCATAAAGCCGCATCTGGTCGGAATCGAGATATTGCCTGACCGAAGCCGGGGTGCGCATGAAATCCGTCGGGCGGATCGCTTCGTGCGCTTCCTGGGCGTTCTTGGCCTTGGTGGTATAAAGGCGCGGCTTTTCCGGAAGGTATTTGGGCCCGAACTCCTTGGCGATGGCGTCGCGGGCGGCCGAGATCGCCTCCGGCGCCATCTGGACGCCGTCGGTTCGCATATAGGTGATCAGGCCGGTCGTCTCGCCGCCGATTTCCATGCCTTCATAGAGGCGCTGCGCCACCTGCATGGTGCGGCTCGCCGAGAAGCCAAGGCCCGATGAGGCGGCCTGCTGCAGCGTCGAGGTGGTGAAGGGCGGGCCGGGATTGCGCTTGGTCGGCTTGGCTTCGACCGACACCGCCTTGAAGGTCGCGCCTTCGAGCATCGACTTGATGTCGTCTGCCTGCGCCTTGTTCGAAATGTCGAGCTTTTGCAGCTTCTTGCGATCGAAGGCGGTCAGCCGGGCTTCGAAGTTCTCGTTGCGCGGCGTGCCGAGGAGGGCAGCGATCTGCCAGTATTCCTCCCGGATGAAGCGCTCGATCTCGGATTCGCGGTCGCAGACCAGGCGCAATGCGACAGACTGGACGCGGCCGGCGGAACGGGCGCCCGGCAGTTTGCGCCACAGAACCGGCGACAGCGTGAAGCCGACGAGATAGTCGAGAGCCCGGCGCGCCAGATAGGCATCGACCAGCGGCGCATCGATCTGGCGCGGATTGGCCATCGCTTCCAGCACCGACGACTTGGTAATAGCGTTGAAGACGACGCGGCTGACCGGCTTGTCCTTCAGCGCACGCTTCTGCTTCAGCACTTCCAGCACGTGCCAGGAAATGGCTTCGCCCTCACGATCAGGGTCGGTCGCGAGGATCAGGCCATCGGCATCCTTGACCGCCTTGGCGATGTCGGCAAGCCGCTTGCCCGAGGCGGTGTCGACGGCCCAGGACATGGCGAAATCCTCGTCCGGACGCACCGAGCCATCCTTGGCCGGCAAATCGCGGACATGGCCGAACGAGGCCAGAACCTTGTAGTTCTTGCCGAGGTATTTGTTGATTGTCTTTGCCTTGGCCGGCGATTCGACGACGACGACGTCCATGAGGTCTCATATCAGCTGTGATGCGGCAGAAGAATTCCGCTGCGCGCGACGAAATCTCGTTCTATTTGCCGCTCACATGGCCGCGCTTTTGCATCCGGTCAAGGGGAAGTGGCCAAATTGCAGGGCTGTCCGCAGCAATACACTCTTAGAGTGTATGGAGAAAATCACAGTATTCCGGGAAAGGGAGATGGCAGACGCGAGGCAGCGGAAACGACCCGATTCATTTTTCCGCCGAGTCGAGGAAAGCCGGCCGGGTATCGCAGGGGTAGACGCCATGAGAGCTTGTTTGGTGCCAGCCGCCGGGTTTGGAGGGATACCCGGCAGCCAGCCGAAGTCCCGCCAGCGGCAGGACCCGAATTGAGAACTCAGTCGGCCTTGACGATGTGCCAGACGCCGGCGACGCCATCGCCGGATATGTCGCCCGCCTTCTTGTCCTTGACGAAGGTATAGACCGGCTTGCCGTCATAGGCCCACATCTTGGTGCCGTCGGTGCGGTCGACGACGCTCCATTCGTCATCCGCCTTGGCGCCGGCCTCGGCCTTCAGCGGCGGCCAGTTGGTGGCGCACTTGTCGTAGCAATTGGTCTTGCCCTTCTCATCCTTGTCATAGGTATAAAGCGTCATGCCGTTGGCGTCGGTATAGATCTTGGTGCCATTGACCTCAGCTTCCTTCCACGCCTCGGCGGCGAAGGATGCGGCGGTGCTGAGCAAAAGCGCGGCCAGCCCTACGGTTATGGTTTTCATGGAAATCTCCCTGGCTGATATCTGGAGGCGCGCGGGAAATCGCGGCCTCGCTGTATCAACGCTTGCGAGCCGGCGTTTCTTCCCCGACCTGCACATGCCGCGACGACTTGCCACAAAATGGTGATTGGTGGAGAAGCAAGGTCGAGCCTATATCGGCGCCGGAACGGTCGGAGCTTTGGAATGGCATTGGACATCGGCTATGTCAGCGCGGTCGGGGCGGGAGCGATCTCGTTTCTGTCACCCTGCGTGCTGCCGCTGGTGCCGCCCTATCTCTGCTATATGGCCGGCGTCTCAGTCGACGATTTTCGTGGCAATGCGGGCGTGACGGCTCGGGAGGGCGCGCGCGGCGCGCTGCTCTATGCCTCGATCGCCTTCGTGTTCGGCTTCTCGACCGTGTTCGTCGCACTTGGCGCGGGCGCCTCGACCATCGGCCACTGGCTGCGGGTCTGGCAGGAGCCGCTGGCGATGGCTGCTGGCGTGCTGATCATCCTGATGGGTCTGAATTTTCTCGGCATCTTGCGCATTCCTCTGTTGTCGCGCGAGGCGCGCTTCCAGTCGCAGGGCAAGCCGGCAAGTGCGATCGCCGCCTATGTCATGGGACTGGCCTTCGCGTTCGGCTGGACGCCCTGCATCGGCCCCGTGCTTGGGCCGATCCTGACGCTGGCCGGCGGCCGCGAGACAGTGGGCGAGGGCGCGCTGCTGCTCGCCGCCTATTCGCTCGGCCTTGGCATCCCGTTCCTGATCGCGGCGCTGTTTTCCGGCGCTTTCATGCGCTTCCTCGGCAAATTCCGCGTCCATCTCGGCCGCGTCGAGAAGGCGATTGGCGCGCTGCTTGTCGTCGCCGGGGTGTTTTTCCTCACTGGCGGCGTGCAGACCGTATCCTACTGGCTGCTCGAGAATTTCCCGGTGCTCGGACGGCTGGGGTGATCCCCTTGCCTAAGATGCGAAAGGCGCGGCGTGGGCCCGCTGATTAAGAGTCAGCTACTCTACCATCTCACCGGAATTTAACCGCATTGGTGCAGCAAGGCGCCACTGCTATCCTGTCTTGATTCCCAACCCTTTTCATATGGTTGTTCACCCATGAGCCAGAGATCCTGCCTGTCCGTCATCCTCGCCGCCGGCGAAGGCACGCGCATGAAGAGCGCGCTGCCGAAGGTGCTGCACCAGATCGCCGGGCTGCCGATGGTCGCCCATGTGGTGAAGGCGGCCGAGGCCGCCGGTGCCGGCAGCCAGGCGCTGGTGATCGGTCATGGCGCCGACGAGATGCGCAAGGCAGCCGCGAAATTCGCGCCGAAGGCCGAGACCTTCGTGCAGGAAAAGCGGCTTGGCACCGCGCATGCGGTGCTTGCCGCGCGTGAAGCGATATCAAAGGGTTACAACGATATCCTGGTGATGTTCGGCGACACACCGTTGATCGACGCCGACGCGCTCACCGTGGCGCGGCTGAAACTGGCGGAAGGTGCCGCTGTCGTGGTCATCGGTTTCCGCCCGCCCAATCCGACCGGCTATGGCAGGCTGATCGAAAAAGGCGGGAAGCTGATTGCCGTCCGCGAGGAGAAGGACTGCAGCGCGGAGGAAAGGAAGATCGGCTTCTGCAATGCCGGCATGATGGCGGTGGCCGGCAGCCAGGCGCTGACGCTGCTCGATGCGGTCGGCAACAAGAACGCCAAGGGCGAGTACTATCTCACCGACATCGTCGAGATTGCCACCGCGAAAGGCCTCGATGTCGTGGCCACCGAGGCCAGCTTCGAAAGCGCGCTCGGCATCAACAACCGCGCCGAACTGGCGCAGGCCGAAGGTATCTGGCAGGCGCGCCGCCGCCATGAGGCGATGCTGTCGGGTGTGACGCTGATCGCGCCCGAGACCGTGTATTTCTCCCATGATACCGAAATCGGCGCCGACACGATCGTCGAGCCCAATGTCTGGTTCGGTCCGGGTGTGAAGATCGCCACCGGCGCCAAGATCCATGCCTTCAGCCATTTTGAGGGTGCCACCATCGCCTCGAATTGCGAAGTTGGGCCATTCGCTCGGCTGCGACCGGGGGCCGATCTCAGGAACAAGGCCAAGGTCGGCAATTTCTGCGAGGTCAAGCAGGCGACCATCGAGGACGGCGCCAAGGTCAATCACCTGACCTATATCGGCGATGCCCGCGTCGGCGCGGGCGCCAACATCGGGGCCGGCGCCATCACCTGCAATTACGACGGCTACTCGAAATTCTTCACTGACATCGGCGAGGGTGCCTTTATCGGATCGAACTCCTCGCTGGTGGCGCCCATCACCATCGGCAAGCGCGGCTACATCGCGTCGGGCAGCGTCATCACCGAAAGCGTGCCGGACGATGCGCTGGCCTTCGGTCGCGCCCGCCAGAAGACAATCCCCGGCAAGGCCAAGGAATTGCGCGAGCGGTTTGCTTCGGCCGCGGCCGCGAAGAAAAAGGCTGCCGGCGCCGACCACTAGCTAGCCGGTCATGTCCTTGTCGAAGGCGGCGGTCACCTCGATCTTGCCGACGATGGCTTTGTTGAAATCATCGAGGTCCTGGGCGGGTATCCAGTATTCGAGATGCGCCTTGCTGCCGGCGTGCTCGACCCGGTAGCGGTCGAGAAAGCTTTTCAGCACGTCAAACCGCGTCACGAAGCCTGCTCCGCTTGCCGGCACGTTCCAGTCGCGCGCGATCTGCACGGCATAGGCTTCCGACAGGACCGGATAGAAGATCGGCTGTTCGGGCAGGCGCGGCGGAAACGCCCGCATGTCCGAAGCCTCGATGAGTTTCAGCTCGTCAGGTCCGACCGGGCGCCAGAGTGTAATGGTTGATATGTTTTCGTTCATGGTAGGAGCTTAGCCAAACATTTCCCGAGCGGGAACCGAATGGCTGAAAAACCGAATGATTGCAGTAACCGGATTGCAAGAGCGGTCTGTCATGGTGCATGCGTGCAGAAGCGTTCCGTTACACGGGGCGAAATGCAATGTGACTTTCGCGGCAGGCCGGCCATCCCTAAATAGTGCTGGTTTTCCATGGGGAATTGGGGGCTGTCTGCATGTGCGGTATCGTTGGAATCGTCGGCCACTCGCAGGTTGCGCCGCTCATCGTCGACGCGCTGAAACGGCTCGAATATCGCGGCTATGACTCGGCCGGCGTCGCCACCATCGAACATGGTCAGCTTGCACGCAGGCGCGCCGAAGGCAAGCTGATCAACCTCGAACGTCGGCTCAAGGACGATCCGCTCGATGGCACGATCGGTATCGGCCACACGCGCTGGGCAACGCACGGTGTGCCCAACGAGACCAATGCGCATCCGCATTTTTCCGACGGCGTCGCCATCGTCCACAACGGCATCATCGAGAATTTCGCGGAATTGCGCGACGAGTTGAAGCGTGACGGCTACAGCTTTTCTTCGCAGACCGACACCGAGGTCGTCGCCCATCTGGTGGCGCGCGAACTGGCCAGGGGGCTGAAGCCGGTCGAGGCCGCGCACCAGGCGCTGAAGCGCCTGGAAGGCGCCTTCGCGCTGGCCATCATGTTCAAAGGCGACGAGGACCTGATCGTCGGCGCCCGCAACGGCCCGCCGCTGGCTGTCGGCCATGGCGATGGCGAGATGTTCCTGGGCTCCGACGCCATCGCGCTCGCCCCGTTCACCAATTCGATCACCTATCTCGAAGATGGCGATTGGGCGGTGGTGCGCCGCGACGGCGTCACGATCTTCGACATCGACGGCAACAAGGTCGACCGCAAGCGGCAGCAGTCGCTCTCGACCAGCTTCATGGTCGACAAGGGCAACCGGCGCCATTTCATGGAGAAGGAAATCCATGAACAGCCCGAAGTGATCTCGCACACGCTGGCGAATTATCTCGACTTCGTTGGTGGCGTGTCCAAGCCGCTCGACCTGCCGTTCGATTTTGCCAAGATCGACCGGCTGGCGATTTCGGCCTGCGGCACCGCGTATCTCGCCGGCCTGATCGGCAAGTACTGGTTCGAACGCTACGCGCGGCTGCCGGTCGACATCGATGTCGCCTCCGAATTCCGCTATCGCGAAATGCCGTTGTCCGCGAACGATGCCGCCTTCTTCATCTCGCAATCGGGCGAGACCGCCGACACGCTGGCCTCGCTGCGCTATTGTCGCAAGGCGGGGATGAAGATCGGCGCGCTCGTCAATGTCCGTGAATCGACTATGGCGCGCGAATCCGACGTCGTGCTGCCGACGCTCGCCGGCCCGGAGATCGGCGTTGCCTCGACCAAGGCCTTCACGTGCCAGCTTTCGGTGCTGGCATCGCTTGCCGTGCGCGCCGGCGTGGCGCGCGGCACGATCTCGCGTGAGCAGGAAAAGACCTTTGTGCGCGAGTTGTCGGAGGCGCCGCGTTACGCCAACCAGGTGCTGAAGCTCGACCATCAGATCGAAAAGATCGCGCGCGACCTCGCTCACTACAAGAATGTGCTCTATCTCGGCCGCGACACCAATTTTCCGCTGGCCATGGAAGGCGCCCTAAAACTCAAGGAAATCTCCTATATCCACGCCGAGGGCTATGCCGCGGGCGAGCTGAAGCATGGGCCGATCGCGCTGATCGACGAGAACATGCCTGTCATCGTCATCGCACCGCACGACCGCATCTTCGAAAAGACCGTGTCGAACATGCAGGAAGTGGCGGCGCGCGGCGGCAAGATCATCCTGATCACTGACAGCAAGGGCGCGGCACTTACCAGCGTCAAGACGATGGAGACGATCGTTCTGCCGGACGTGCCGGAAATCATCTCGCCGATCATCTACGCGCTGCCGATCCAGATGCTCGCCTATTTCACCGCCGTGTTCATGGGCACCGATGTCGACCAGCCGCGCAATCTGGCGAAATCGGTGACGGTGGAGTAGGCGCCGCCTTCCAAAAAATTCGCAGTCCAAAGCGCATTCCGGTTCACTGAAGCAGCTGTGATGGTATTTGCATCACAGCTGCTCTTTTTCTTTTTTTGCATGATCTTTTTCCGAAAACCGGTTCCCACTTTTCGGGATCATGCTCTAATGTTGCGCTGCAACCCGTGTCCCCGGTGACCCATGTCCGATGCGCCCAAGACCTCTGGCATGACCCGGCTGAGGAACTATTTCCTCACGGGCTTCGTCGTCTGCGCGCCGCTGGCGATCACGGCCTATATCGCCTGGTCGTTCATCGGCTGGGTCGATTCATGGGTAAAGCCCTATATTCCGGCACGCTATAGCCCCGACAGCTACCTGCCGTTTCCGGTCCCGGGATTTGGACTGATCGTCGCGCTGATCCTSATCACGCTGATCGGTTTCCTGACGGCCAACATTGTCGGCCGCGCCATCGTCAATTTCGGCGAGCGCCTGCTTGGCCGCATGCCGCTGGTGCGCGGCATCTATGGCTCGCTGAAGCAGATTTTCGAGACCGTGCTGTCGAACAAGGGCGACATGTTCCGCCAGGTCGGGTTGGTCGAATATCCGCGCAAGGGCGTCTGGTCGCTGGTGTTCGTCGCCAGCGAGAAGGAAACCGAGATCAACCAGAAACTCGACCAGGAAGGCGATCCGCTGATCGCCGTGTTCATGCCTTGCACGCCGAATCCGACCACCGGGTTTCTGATGTATGTGCCGAAGTCCGACATCGTGCTGCTCGACATGACGATCGAGGACGGCGCCAAGCTGATCGTCTCCGCCGGGCTGGTGGCGCCCGAAGTCAAGCCGATGGTCGTCGTGAACGGCGAGCCGATCGATGCGCTTGCCAACCCATCGGTTGCCGCCTTGGCTCAGCCGGCGCGCAGGAGCCGGACGGCTTCGTCGCGGCCGAACAAGTAAAGCAACAGGCGCAACGCCTCGCCACGCTCGGATTGCAGCTCCGGGTCACGTGACAGGACCAGCCTGGCGTCGTCACGAGCGGCCTCCAATAGATCGGCATGCGCCTCGATGCGTGCCACCTGGAAACCAGGCGTGCCGGACTGGCGGGTGCCCAGAAGCTCGCCTTCGCCGCGCAGCTTCAGATCTTCTTCGGCGATCAGGAACCCGTCCTCGGTCTCGCGCATCACCGACAGCCGGCGTTTTGCGGTCTCGCCGAGCGGGTCCTTGTAGAGCAGCACGCAGGATGACTTGATGTCACCGCGCCCGACCCGACCGCGCAACTGGTGCAACTGGGCAAGGCCAAAGCGCTCGGCATGTTCGATGACCATGACGGTGGCGTCCGGCACGTCGACGCCGACCTCGATGACCGTGGTGGCGATCAGGATGCGTGTCTCGCCCTGCTTGAAGGCGCGCATCGCTTCGTCCTTGTCGGCACCCTTCATGCGGCCGTGGACGAGGCCGATGCGATCGCCGAAGAGCGGTCTCAGGGACGCAAAACGGTCCTCGGCCGACATCAGCTTGATCTCTTCGGATTCCTCGACCAGCGGACAGATCCAATAGATCTTCTGGCCGCCGGCGACGGCTTCGACCATGCGGCCGACCAACTCGTCGAGCCGCTCGAGCGGCAGCGTGACGGTGCGGATCGGCTGGCGGCCGGCCGGCTTCTCCGTCAGCTTCGACACGTCCATGTCGCCGAAGGCCGTCAGCACCAGCGTGCGCGGGATGGGCGTGGCCGTCATCACCAGCATGTCGGGCGCGTCGCCCTTGGCGGTGATGGCAAGCCGCTGGTGGACGCCGAAGCGATGCTGCTCGTCGATGACCGCGAAGACCAGGTCATGGAAGGTGACCGTCTCCTGGAACAGCGCGTGGGTGCCGACGACGATGTCGATCTCGCCGCTCGCCAGGCCGGCCAGTGTGTCGGTGCGCTCGCGGCCTTTCTCGCGGCCGGTGAGGATAGCGATACGCAAACCGACCTTGGCGGCAAGCGGCGCGATCGTGGCCAGATGCTGGCGCGCCAGGATTTCGGTCGGCGCCATCAGTGCAGCTTGGCCGCCGGCCTCGACCGCACGGGCCATGGCCAGCAGCGCAACGACCGTCTTGCCGGAGCCGACATCGCCCTGCAGGAGCCGCAGCATGCGTTCGGGATCGGCGAGGTCGGCATTGATTTCGGCGAGCGCGAATTCCTGGCTCGCGGTCAGCGAGTAGGGGAGTGCAGCGCGCAGTTTCTCGACGATGCTGCCGTCGCCGACCAGAGGACGGCCGGACAGGCGGCGGATTTTTGCCCGGACCAGTGCCAGCGAAACCTGGCCCGCCAGCAGCTCGTCATAGGCTAGGCGCCGCCACGCGGCACCATCGATGGAGACATCGATCGGGTCGGCCGGATTGTGGATGCGGGCGAGCGCATCGCCAAAGGTGGGAAAGGTGTGCCGGCGCATGAACGCGCCGTCCTGCCATTCGGCGAAAGTGGGCAAGCGCGCCAGCGCCTGGCCGATCGCCCGGCGCAGCACCTTGCCCGAGAGCCCGGCGGTGAGCGGGTAGACCGGCTCGACCAGCGGCAGGTTTTCCGCTTCGCTGGCCAGCGCGATGTGGTCGGGGTGGACCATGGTCGGGCGGCCGTTGAACCATTCCATGCGACCCGAGACCACGACATGCTCGCCCTCGGGCATCGCCTTTTCGAGATAGGAGGCATGGGCATGGAAGAAGGTCAGCGCAATCTCGCCGGTATCGTCATGGGCGTAGACCCGGTAGGGCACCGACCTGTTGCCGCGCGGCGGCGGCTGGTGGCGGTCGATGCGCACCTCAAGCGTGACGATCGAGCCTTCGGCGGCGAGTGCGATGCCCGGGCGGTTGCGACGGTCGATGACGGTGTGCGGCAACACGAACAGAAGGTCGCCGGCGCGCGCGGCGCGATCACCGAGATCGGCCGTGACGACTTTCTCGATCAGCGCGCCAACCTTCGGTCCGACGCCGGCAAGCGAGGTGATCGGGACGAACAACGGATCGAGGATGGAAGGACGCATGATGTCAGCTTATGTCGCGAGGGCCGCAGCGCAAGGCTGACAGCCCCTTCTATCCACGCTATATGCGCCGCAGCAAGTGAGGATGCGGGACAATGACCGGGACGACGAGATCAAGCGTGGGGCTGGACGCCCGCCGCCGCAAGCTTCTGTTTCGCTCCTGGCATCGCGGCATGCGCGAGATGGACCTGATCCTCGGCACCTTCGCCGACGCCGAGATCGGCGCCTTGACCGGTGAGGAAATCGACCAATATGAGAGGCTCCTCGACATTCCCGACACCGAATTCCTGCCCATGGTCACCGGCGAACGCCCGGTTCCCTGGGACATAGACTGTGCCGTCCTGCAGAAGATCCTGGCTTTCCGCCATTCCATGACATTCTGAACACAAGCAATTCCAGGAAAAGTGCGAAGCGGTTTTCCGCCCGGAGTTGCGACAAACAAGACCGTGATTTCATGAGACTCATTCCCACCATCGGTCTGCCGAAAGGCCGCGCCGGCCAGTTCATCGTCGATGGCGTCGCCGACGGCTATGAAGCCTTTGCGCTGGTGCAGGCGGCACTGGAGATCGCGCCGGACAAGCCGGTTCTGTTCGTCGCGCGCGACGGCCAGCGCCTGCCGGCGATCATCGAGGCGCTGTCCTTCGCGGCGCCCGGCCTTCCTGTGCTGGAACTGCCGGCCTGGGATTGCCTGCCCTATGACCGGGTCTCGCCCGGCTCGGACGCCGCCGCCAAGCGGCTCGATGCGTTGACCGCCATGATCGCGCTGGCGAAGAAGCCGCACCGCGCCGTCATACTGACCACCGCCAATGCGTTGCTGCAGCGCATCCCGCCGGCCGACCTGGTCGAGGCACAAACCTTCCATGCCAGGCCCGGCAACCAGATCGACATGAATGCGCTGGTGTCGCGGCTGGAGACGTCCGGGTTCGAACGCGTACCGACCGTGCGCGGTATCGGTGAATTCGCCGTGCGCGGCGGCATTCTCGACCTGTTCGCACCCGGCTGGACCGAGGCGCTCAGGCTCGATTTTTTCGGCGACACGCTGGAATCGATCCGCGTGTTCGACGCTGCCACGCAACGCACCACCGGCCAACGCAAGTCGATGGCGCTACAGGCGATGAGCGAAGTGGCGCTGACGTCGGAAACCATCAGCCGTTTCCGCCGCTCCTATATCGAAGCCTTTGGCGCGCCCCAGCGCGACGACGGGCTCTATGCGGCGGTCAGCGAAGGGCGACGCTTCGCCGGCATGGAGCACTGGCTGCCGTTCTTCTACGAACGGCTGGAGACAGTGTTCGACTATCTGCCGGACACGCCTGTTGTGTTCGATCATCTGGCGCATGAGGCGCTGGCCGAGCGCCACACGCTGATCCTCGACCACTACGAGGCGCGCAAGAAGCAGGCAGACGGCGCATTGAAGGATGCGGTGCCCTACAAGCCGGTGCCGCCGGACCTGCTCTACCTCTCGCCGGAAAACCTGATTGCTTCGCTCGGGCCGCGCGAAGCGATTGATTTTACGCCCTTCGACGCGCCCGATGCCGGCGCCAAGAAAGTGTTCCATGCCGGCTCGCGCCACGGCCGCAGTTTTGCTGGCGAACGCGCCGACCCCAGCATCAATGTCTTCGATATCGTCGTCAAGCATATCGCCGACGAGCGTGCTGCGCGCCGCCGTATCGTCATTGCCGGCTGGACAGAAGGCTCGCTCGACCGGCTCGGCCAGATCCTCAGCGAGCACCATCTCGGCAATCTCAAGCAGGTCGCCACGCTGGCGGAGGCGGAGCAACTCGAGCCGGGGCAGGCGGCATTGGCCGTGCTGCCGCTGGAATCCGGTTTCGAGACCGAAAGACTGGTCGTCGTCGCCGAACAGGACATTCTCGGCGACCGGCTGATCCGGCGCTCGAAGCGCAAGAAGCGCGCCTCGGACTTCATCGCCGAAGCCTCGGCGTTGTCGGCCGGCGACATCGTCGTCCATGCCGACCATGGCATCGGCCGCTTCATCGGCCTGCGCACGATCGAAGCGGTTGGCGCCCCGCATGACTGCCTGGAAATCCACTACGCCGGCGACGACCGGCTGTTCCTGCCGGTCGAGAATATCGAGCTTCTGTCGCGCTACGGTTCGGATTCGGCCGAGGCGACCTTGGACAAACTCGGCGGCGGCGCCTGGCAGTCGCGCAAGGCGCGGCTGAAGAAACGCCTACTCGACATGGCCGGGCAACTTATCCGCATCGCCGCCGAACGGCAGATGCGCGCCGCACCGGCATTGGTTCCGGCCGAGGGCCTCTATGGCGAGTTCGCTGCCCGCTTCCCCTATGAGGAGACCGACGACCAGCAGACGGCGATCGACTCGGTTCGGGACGATCTGGGCGCCGGCAAGCCGATGGACCGGCTGATCTGCGGCGATGTCGGTTTCGGCAAGACGGAAGTGGCGCTGCGCGCCGCCTTCATCGCCGCGATGGAAGGATTCCAGGTCGCCGTCGTGGTGCCGACGACGCTGTTGTCGCGCCAGCATTTCAAGACGTTTTCGCAGCGCTTTTCCGGCCTGCCGATTCGCGTCGCCCAGGCGTCGCGGCTGGTCGGCGCCAAGGAGCTGGCCGAGACCAAGAAAGGCATAGCCGAGGGCCAGGTCGACATCGTCATCGGTACCCACGCGCTGCTTGGTTCCGCGATCTCGTTCAAGAACCTTGGCCTGTTGATCATCGACGAGGAGCAGCACTTTGGCGTCAAGCACAAGGAGCGGCTGAAGGACCTGAAGACCGATGTGCATGTGCTGACGCTGTCGGCGACACCGATTCCGCGCACGCTGCAACTGGCGCTGACCGGGGTGCGCGAGCTGTCGCTGATCGCCACGCCGCCGGTCGACCGCATGGCGGTGCGCACCTTCATCTCGCCCTTCGATCCGCTGGTCATCCGCGAGACGCTTCTGCGCGAGCGCTATCGCGGCGGCCACTCCTTCTATGTCGTTCCGCGCATCAGCGATTTGGCGGAAATCCATGATTTCCTGAGAGAATCCGTGCCGGAGCTGAAGGTGGCTGTGGCCCACGGCCAGATGCCGCCGGGCGAACTCGACGACATCATGAATGCCTTCTACGACGGCCAGTACGATGTGCTGTTGTCGACGACCATCGTCGAATCCGGTCTCGATATCCCGACCGCCAACACGCTGATCATCCATCGCGCCGACATGTTCGGCCTGTCGCAGCTCTATCAACTGCGCGGCCGCGTCGGCCGTTCGAAGGTGCGCGCCTATGCGCTGTTCACGCTGCCGGCCAACCGCAAGCTGACCGACACCGCCGAGCGCCGGCTGAAGGTGCTGCAGTCGCTCGACACGCTGGGCGCCGGCTTCCAGCTGGCCAGCCACGACCTCGATATCAGAGGCGCCGGCAATCTTCTCGGCGAAGAGCAGTCCGGCCACATCAAGGAGGTCGGCTTCGAACTTTACCAGCAGATGCTGGAGGAAGCCGTCGCCGAGGTGAAGGATTCCGGCGAGGTGCAGGATGGCGGCTGGTCGCCGCAGATCGCCGTCGGCACAGCGGTGATGATCCCGGAAGGCTATGTGCCGGACCTGCAGCTCAGGCTGGCGCTCTACCGCCGCCTCGGCGACCTCGAAAACACCGAGGAGATCGATGCCTTCGGCGCCGAGCTGATCGACCGGTTCGGCCCGCTGCCGGAAGAGGTGAAGCATCTCTTGAAGATCGTCTTCATCAAGGCGCTCTGCCGCAAGGCCAATGTCGAAAAGCTCGACGCCGGGCCGAAGGGTGTCGTCATCCATTTCCGCAAACGCGAATTCTCCAACCCGGTTGGCCTGGTCCAGTTCATCGGCGAGCAGGGTTCACTGGCCAAGATCCGGCCCGACCACAGCGTCGTGTTCGTGCGCGACTGGCCGACGGCCGAGAAGCGGCTGGCGGGTTCGGCGGTCGTCATGACGCAGTTGGCGCGGCTGGTGGCGGCGTAGAGGCAGGGATAGGGGCACCGGCTGGGCAGCCGGTGCATTCGCCAGCCGGACAAATCCGGTCTAGAATAGGAAATCGGCTTCGTGTAAGGAGCCGCGATCCCCAAATGGGGTGGATCGGCGGGCGACGGCGCTCGCTTTGTTGTTTGACRCAATTCCGGACGGAAACCGTTTCACGCTTTTCCTGGAATTGCTCGGAAAGAGCTTTGGGTGCAGCGATGACGAAATGGTCGCCGAATTCGTGGAGAGCGATGCCGATCAAGCAGGTTCCTGCCTATCCGGACCTTGCCGCGCTGAAGAACACGGAAGCCCAGCTCGCCACCTTTCCGCCGCTGGTTTTTGCAGGTGAGGCGCGCAAGCTGAAGAAGCAGTTGGCGGCTGTCGCTGCCGGTGATGCATTCCTTCTCCAAGGTGGCGATTGCGCCGAGAGCTTTGCCGAACATGGCGCGGACAACATCCGCGACTTCTTCCGCGTCTTCCTCCAGATGTCGGTGGTGTTGACCTTTGCCGGCGCGCAGCCGGTGGTGAAAGTCGGCCGTGTTGCCGGCCAGTTCGCCAAGCCGCGTTCGTCCGACAACGAGACCAAGGGCGATGTAACTCTGCCGAGCTATCGCGGTGACATCATCAACGGCATCGAGTTCGACGCCAAGTCGCGCATTCCGGATCCTGCTCGCCAGGAGATGGCGTACCGCCAGTCGGCGGCGACGCTCAACCTTCTGCGCGCCTTCGCGCAGGGTGGCTATGCCAGCCTGGAGAACGTGCATAGCTGGATGCTCGGCTTCGTGTCCGACAGCCCGCAAGGCGAGAAGTACGGTGAACTCGCCAACCGCATCACCGAGACGATGGACTTCATGAAGGCCGTCGGCATCACCTCGGAAACCAACTATGCATTGCGCGAGACGGATTTCTACACCAGCCACGAGGCGCTTCTGCTCGGCTATGAGGAGGCGCTGACCCGCGTCGATTCGACCTCCGGCGACTGGTACGCCACGTCGGGTCACATGATCTGGATCGGTGATCGGACGCGCCAGCCCGACCATGCGCATGTCGAATATTGCCGCGGCATCAAGAACCCGCTTGGCCTGAAGTGCGGCCCTTCGCTGACGCCGGATGGGTTGCTGGAACTGATCGACCTGCTCAACCCCGAAAACGAGCCCGGCCGGCTGACGCTGATCGCGCGCTTCGGCTCCGACAAGGTCGCCGACCATCTGCCGAAGCTGGTGCGTGCGGTGCAGAAGGAAGGCCGCAGCGTGGTGTGGTCGTCGGACCCGATGCATGGCAACACGATCGAGGCCGCCGGCTACAAGACCCGGCCGTTCGACCGCATCCTGAAGGAGGTGCAGACCTTCTTCGAGGTGCATCGCGCCGAAGGCACGCATCCTGGCGGCATCCACGTCGAAATGACCGGCAAGAACGTCACCGAATGCACCGGTGGCGCCCGCGCCATCACCGCCGATGAATTGCAGGATCGCTACCACACGCATTGCGATCCACGTCTCAACGCCGACCAGGCGATCGAACTGGCCTTCCTGGTCTCTGACCTGTTGAAGAAGAGCCACCCGGTGCAGCACAAGCAGGCCGTTAACGGCTAAGCTTGATTTCGGCCTGAACGTTGACGGAAAAAAGCGCTGGAGAAATCCGGCGCTTTTCCTTTTCAGCGTCCGCGTTCCCACCGCAGGCCGGCGAGTCCGGGCCGAGGCGGATGGGGCGCTTAGTCCTTCTTGTAGAGCAGCCAGCTCTTGCCGGCGCGGCCGGCCATCGTCGAATGCCTGGTGACGCGGTTGCGGCCGCTGACCTTGGAGCGATACAGCGCCCGGTCGGCCTTGGTGTACAGATCCTCCGGCCCCTCGGCTTCGGATGCCATGCAAATGCCCATCGAGACGGTGACGGTGCCGTAGTTCGTGCCGGTCTGGCTGCTGGTGAACGGCGTCTGCTCGATCAGGGCGCGGATGCGCTCCGCGATCTCGTAGGTTGCGTCCTCGCTGGCGCCCTCGATGATCAGCGCGAACTCCTCGCCGCCGGTTCGGGCGACGAACATGTCACCGCGAATGCTGGTCTGGAAGATGTCGGCGATGATCTGGATGATCTTGTCGCCGACCGGGTGGCCGTAGCGATCGTTGATGTCCTTGAAGCGATCGATGTCGGCAAGGATCAGGGCGTTGAACAGGATACCCTTGTTGCTGTTGTAGATCCTGGTGATTTCCTTGTCGAAGGCGCGGCGGTTCCAGATATGGGTCAACGGATCGGTGTCGGCCAGCCGCTTGTATTCCTCGAGCTTCGACTTGACGCTCTCGAGTTCGGCCGTCTTGTCGCTGAGCGTCGAGGCCACCTGCCGGCCGTGGTCGATCGTCGAATTGGTGGCAATCGTCATGGCGTTGGCGATCTTCTGCAAAAGATCCTGGGAGAGAAGGCTGCGGTTGCTCAGTCCGCAAGATGTCTCGTCGAGGATCCTGCCGTATTTCTCGATGTGGCTGCGCTCGCTCCTCAACAGCGAAGCGACCTCCTCGAGCTCCCTGGCAATCACCTCTCTGGCATGCTCGACGATGCCGGGGCCGTGGTTGTGGGCAAAAAAGGCGCGGCCGATCTGGTCCAGTTCATCCTGTGTCGGCCGGTTGCTCAGCGAAACGACGGCGAGGCTGAGTTCGCGATTGGTGCCGCTCAGTGCCTCGTAGAAAATCTCGTAGTTGCGGGGAAGGCCGAGCACGCCCAACTGGCGCATTGTGGCGACGACAGTGGCCGCGATATCGGTGCTTCGTTCGGTTGGGACAGCTGCCGCCTGCATGTTCTGATCACTCTTCCCCTTGGATCCCGCCGCAGAACTTGGGGGTTCCATTTGTCGCCAACCGGGGAAGGCCCGATAACCCAGAACAACTTGCGAACAGACGCGTCCCCACCTGCGACATTCGCTCGCCATGACCATAAATGCGGGAGCGCTAAAGTTTCCTTAATTCGCTGAGGTTCCACGGTTTTTCTCTCTCTTGTGTGCTGTGGAGGCTGCAATTTGCGCACCAACAATCCGGGATGAACGCCAGTTTGGTGGGTTTGAATGCGAAATTCGCGCATCACGCGCTGCAAAAAATGAAACTGGATTTCGGTATCGCCACACCAGCAAATGTCGCATTTGCTTACGTATGGCTGCAGCAAAGCTGGAATCCTGACGACGAAGCTGATGCTAGGCACAGGTTCTTCAAGGAGGGGCGAAATGAGTGACAGTCACAGCGGATCGTGTCTGTGCGGAGCGGTTCGCTTCAGAACCCGCGGAGCGCTGCGCGGCGTCGCCTATTGCCACTGCTCGCAATGCAGGAAGCAGAGCGGTCACTTCTACGCCGCGACCAACGTTGCAGACGCCGACATCGTCATCGAGGGTGGCGAAAGCATCACCTGGTACGAAGCGTCTTCCTTCGCCAGGCGCGGTTTTTGCAAGGCATGCGGGTCTCTGCTGTTCTGGAAGCCGCAGGACCAGGGCTACGTTTCGGTCATGGCGGGATCGTTCGACGCGCCGACGGGCCTTGAGGGCGAATGCCATATCTTCGTCGGTGACAAGGGCGACTATTATTCGATCGACGACGGGCTGCCGCAGTTTGAAAAGTCGACGCCGTCCATACCAGTCGCTGAATGAATCTTGGACAAATCGCCTTATTCCATTGATCTGGCCAGCCATTGCATTATCCCGTGCCGGTGATTCGCAAAGGGGTTTGGCATGCAGCGGCTGATCGACGCTTTTTTCAATTCAGTGCGGGCGTTTCGCAAGCTGGCGGTCAGCGAGAAGGCTTTTCAGCAGGAGCTGATGCTGCTCGCGCTCGCCTTGCCTCTTGGCTGGTTCGTTTCGATCTCGTGGAGTGGCTATGCCTTGTTGATCGGAGCGGTGCTGCTTCTGATCATGGTCGAAGTGYTGAACACCGGCATCGAGGCGGCTTGCGACGCTTTCAGCCGCGAATTCAATGTCGATATCCAGCTGGCCAAGGACTGCGGTTCGCTGGCGGTACTGATTTCGGTGATCATCGTCGCCGGCGTCTGGGGTATCGCCATCATCGAACGCATCACCGGGCTACCGATCTAGCATCCCGGCCACTACATGACGGTAACTAAAGGAAACCGTAATGTCTGAAGTCACAAACCTTCTGCTTCTGGAGCGCAAAGGCCTGCCGGACGATTTGCGCTGGCTGGCCGAGAAATACCCGCGCGAAAACTGGCAGGGCCACGCCAACATCCACGGCGTCGCCAATATGTGGCTGCAGCGTCACGACATGTTCCGCGAACTCGGCGGCATGCTGTCCAACGGCATTGGCGACTACCGCGAGGGCAGGCTGACAGCGCCCGACTTCGCGCGCTGGTTCGCGCCACGCCTCAACCATTTTCTCGGCGATCTCGATGGCCACCACAATGTCGAGGATCATCATTATTTCCCGGTCTTCGCCAAGGCGGAGACGCGGCTGAAGCGCGGTTTCGAGATCCTCGATGCCGACCATCACACCATCCATGAAGGTCTGGAGCGCAATGCCGAGGCCGCCGACGCCTTCATCAAGACGCTTCAGGAGAGCGAAGACAGACGCCGCTTCGCCGCCGACGCCTATGCCGACGAAAACAGCCGGCTGATCGCCATGCTGACCAGGCACCTTGCCGACGAGGAAGACCTGATCATCCCACTGATCCTCGATCGGGGTGATGTCGCGCTTGGTATTGACTGATGCATGTCGCTCAAAGTGCTTGGCGGCTTTGGGGCAACGACATGCATGGAAACCAAAGATCTCAGCTTTCCCTGGTCCGTTCCTTTTTCGCGACGTGGCGGGCGATCAGCCAGGCAAACACGGCCACCGTCAAACCAATGCCAAGCCCGACCAGCAACCGCTCGTGATGCATCAATGCCTGGCCGACGAAGTGTTCGGCCCCCAAACCAAAGACATAGCCAACCGTGCTGAACAGCACAGCCCAGATCACCGATGACATGGCGTTGAGGATAATGAAACGCGGCGCCGCGATGTTGGAAAGGCCGGCCGCGATGCCGCCGACAAGGCGCATGCCGTAGATGTAGCGGTTCGACAGCACGAAGATGTCGGGATGGGTGTTGAGCAGGCGAAAGGCCCGGCGGAAACCAGGCCGCCTGCGCAATCTGACGACGTAGGGATGGTCGGCAAAGCTTCGTCCGAGAATGAAGAAGAAGGTGTCGCCGACGAAGGCGCCAAGGGCGGCCGCCAGGACGGTATGCCACAGCACGAAGACTTGCTGGTGCGCGAAGAAGCCACCGAGGATGGCCGCACTTTCACCTTCCGCGACACAGCCGAGGAAGACGGCAAGCAGTCCGTATTGTTCGATGAGATGATGGATCGTTTCGGTCATGAAGGCGGCTGCTGCTGCGACAGCCTTTCGTCGATCCGCTTGACGAGGTCGGCCAGCCGCACCATCTCGTCGCGCATGCCGAGGATCTGGCCGTGGCGGAGTTCGTCCAGCTTTTCATGCAGCGCCATGATCTCGATCTCGGCTTTCAAATTGACCTCGTAATCGTGGGCGGCGTCGATGCGGTCGCGCTCGGTCTGGCGGTTCTGCGCCATCATGATCACCGGCGCTTGCAAGGCGGCGATCATCGACAGCACGAGGTTGAGGAAGATGAACGGGTAGGGGTCGAAGGCGTCGCGCGACAGGAGCCAGACATTGCCGGCGGTCCACAGGACCAGGAACGCGATGAAGGTCAGGATGAAGGACCACGAGCCGCCGATGCGGGCAATCGTATCGGCGAGGCGGTCGCCAAAGGTCTGATGGAAGGCGACGGCCTTGTTGGTGTCCCGCGAAATGGTGGTGCGTTCGAGCGTCGATTGCAGCACTCGGCTTTCGAGCTGGCTGAGGCCGTCCGGCCGTCGCTTGAGCCAGCGGTTCGCCAGGTCGTCGATCGTCTTGTTCATGGCCGTCTCCAAGGTCTTGGCTTGCCTAAAGCGCGTCGCGTTGAAACGGATTCAAGCGACGCGCTGTAGGTCTTTGTTCTCATGCATGTCGTTGTCTCAAAACCGGGGCCACTTTTGAGCGACATGCACTAAGAGGTAGAGGCTGCCGGCCCTCACGGGAAGTGTTACATTGTCGCGAACAGCGAGGGATCGATGGCCGATTTTCAGAAAATTCGCCTGCGTGCGGCAAAACGCAAGGGCGGTGAGGCGGAGCTTTCGTCACTTTTGGGGCCGGCGCCCGACAATGCCGCCGTGGCTGACATCGCTGACGATCGCATTCTGTCTGTTATGGCCGAGCGCGTCTTTGCCGCCGGTTTCGTCTGGCGCGTCATCGAACAGAAATGGCCGGGCTTCGAAGAGGCCTTCCTCCACTTCGAGCCGAAGCGGCTGTTGTTCCAGCCCGATGATTTCTGGCACGATCTGACGGCCGACCAGCGCATCGTGCGCAATCCGCAGAAGATCAAATCGGTGCGCGACAATGCTGCCTTCGTCGAGCGGGTGTCGAAGGAATATGGCGGTTTCGGCAAATTCGTTGCGGACTGGCCTGCGGACGATCAGGTCGGGCTGATGGCCTATCTCGGCAAGCATGGCAGCCGGCTCGGCGGCAACACCAGCCAGTATTTCCTGCGCTGGCTGGGCTGGGATGCCTTCGTCATTTCGGGTGATATGGGTGCGGCATTGCGCGATGCCGGCCTCGACATCGCCGAAAGCCCGACCTCGAAGAAGGATCTCGACAAGATCCAGAAGCAGATCAATCAGTGGGCGACGGAGACGGGCCTGCCGCGCCGGCATATTTCGCGCATCCTGGCGATGTCGATCGGCGACAACCATTCGCCGGAAGCGCTGCGCGAATATATGGGCGACGACTGATTCCCGGTCGCCCAGCGGCGATCTGACAATTGGTCTGGACACGAATGACATATGTCATTCGGTCTGGATTGGTCCAAACGAACGCCATTGCTCGGGCAAATTTGCCGCGCTAAGTCAGCAGCATGACCAAGAAGCTCGACATCCTGCGCATCGCCGTGGCCCAGCTCAATCCGACTGTTGGCGACATATCAGGCAATCTCGCCAAGGCGCGCGAGGCGAGGGCGGATGCAGCCCGCCAGGGCGCCGATGTCGTGCTCTACACCGAGCTCTTCCTCGCCGGCTATCCGCCGGAGGATCTGGTGCTGAAGCCGGCCTTCCTAAAGGCCTGCGAAAAGGCGGCGCAGGACTTTGCCGCCGATACCGCCGATGGCGGCCCGGGCGTCATCATCGGCACGCCGCTGAAGCGCAAGAGCGGCACGCACAATTCGATCGTCTTCGCCGATGGCGGCAAGATCATCGCCGAGCGCTACAAGCTCGATTTGCCGAACTACGGCGAATTCGACGAAAAGCGCGTCTTCCAGGCTGGACCCGAGATCCAGGGGCCAGTCAATTTTCGCGGTGTGCGGATCGGGATTCCGATCTGCGAGGACATCTGGGGCGATGTCGGCATCTGTGAGACGCTGGCCGAAAGCGGGGCCGAGATCCTGCTGGTGCCGAACGGCTCGCCCTACTATCGCGCCAAGATCGATGTCCGCCACCAGGTCGTCATCCGCCAAGTCATCGAATGCGGGCTGCCGATGATCTATGCCAACCAGCTTGGCGGCCAGGACGAGCTGATCTTCGACGGTGCGTCGTTTGCAATCGGTTCCGACAAGACGCTGGCCTTCCAGATGAGCCAGTTCGAGGAAGCGGTCGACGTCACCACCTGGAAACGAACGGATGGCGGCTGGATCTGCTCTGAAGGGCCGATGTCGAAGATCCCGGACAGGGAGGAGGCCGACTACCGCGCCTGCATGCTTGGCCTGCGCGACTACGTCAACAAGAACGGTTTCAAGAACGTCGTGCTCGGCCTGTCGGGCGGTATCGATTCGGCGATCTGCGCGGCGTTGGCCGTCGATGCGCTTGGCGAAGAACGCCTGCGCGCGGTGATGATGCCGTATCGCTACACCTCGAAGGACTCGCTGAAAGACGCCGAGGATTGCGCCCGCGCGCTCGGGTGCCGCTATGACATCGTGCCGATCTTCGAGCCGGTCGAGGGCTTTCTGCACACGCTGACGCAGCTTTTCGAGGGCACCAAGGAAGGCATTACCGAGGAGAATTTGCAGAGCCGTGCGCGCGGCACCATCCTGATGGCGATCTCCAACAAGTTCGGCTCGATGGTCGTCACCACCGGGAACAAGAGCGAGATGTCGGTCGGCTACGCCACGCTCTACGGCGATATGAACGGCGGCTTCAATCCGATCAAGGACCTCTACAAGATGCAGGTCTACGCGCTGTCGCGCTGGCGCAACAGCCACGTGCCGCCGGGCGCGCTCGGGCCTTCGGGCGAGGTCATTCCGAAGAACATCATCGACAAGGCGCCGTCGGCGGAATTGCGCGAGAACCAGACCGACCAGGATTCGCTGCCGCCCTATCCGGTGCTGGACGATGTCCTCGAATGCCTGGTCGAGAACGAGATGGGAGTCGACGACATCGTCGCACGCGGCCACGACCGGGCGACGGTGACACGCATCGAGCACCTGCTCTACATCGCCGAATACAAGCGCCGGCAGGCGGCACCGGGCGTGAAGATCACCAGGAAGAACTTCGGCCGCGACCGCCGCTATCCCATCACCAACCGTTTCAGGGACCGCAGCTAGATGGCGGTCGTGGACCGAAAGCCCGCGCCATCTCGCGGGCAAGGGTGCAGCCGTGCCCGAGTGTGAGATCAGCTTCGACATATCACGGATCGATTTCCGAACGACATCCGACCTGTTGATGGCCAGCTATTGGGGTGCTGGACGCAACGATGAGTTCCATCGGCGAGCCTTTGCCAATTCGCTTTGTGTGGGCGCCTATCTAGATGGAAAACAAGTCGGTTTCGGCCGGGCGATCACCGACCGCATGGTGTTTGCCTATCTTGCCGACATCATCATCTGGCCGGAGCATCGCGGGCAGGGCATAGGGTCGCGACTGGTCCAGGCACTCATCGACCACCCCGAACTCAGCACGGTTTCGCACTGGAGCCTGTCGACCAGCGACGCACACGGGGTCTATGAGAAACTGGGCTTCAAGGCATCGACGGATGGTCGATACATGCGCCTCGATCGCATTCCGCAATGACGAGCGTGCGACCATGGCGACATCCGCCGTTGTTGCAAAATAACCTCAGTGCTTGGACCAGATAGACTTTCGACATGAGCCGATCTTGGCGATGCATCGGGGCGTCTTTATAAGGACCGTTCCGCGATTCATTTGCGGGAGGTCCGAATGGCTGTATTTCAAATGGTAATGCGAGGCCGCGAAGCCTAGGTCTCATCCGGCGCTCAGCGAGGGTTTGCCCTCGCGCCGATGCCGGATTGAGCACAGGCTTATGCCGATGCCGGTCGCCGCCCGATTACGGGCGAGACGCCAAATATGCCACTCCGCATTCTGGGCAATCGCTAGCCCCTTGCGCGGCTTCTTCAATTTTCGACCTTACTGGGATCGGGCTCGTTTGCGCCCGAATGACATCATGGCTCGTTTCAGAATCGATTTGCGCGCGAGCGCCTTTCGCAGCGTTCTTGGTTTCACGCTCACCCATTGGCGGCGTCAGCCGTGGCGGCTTTCGCTTATCATGGGCGGCTTCCTGTTGTCGACGCTGGCCGACGTTTTGACGCCGCTTTATTCAGGCCGGCTGGTCGACGCCGTCGCCAGCAGCGCCGGCGCCGATGCCATTGCCTGGAATGCCGCGATGACCGTGTTCTCGATGCTGATGGCGCTGGCGTTGACCGGCGTCGTGCTGCGCAACCTTGCCTTCATGGCGATCGTCGAGCTGACGCTGAAGATGATGGCCGATATCGCCGCTGACACCTTCCATCGCGTCCAGCGCTTTTCCACCGACTGGCATGCCAACAGCTTTGCCGGCTCGACCGTGCGCAAGGTGACGCGCGGCATGTGGGCGCTCGACCTGCTCAACGACACGATCCTCATCGCGCTGCTGCCGTCCGTCGCTATGCTGGTTGGCTCGACGCTGCTGCTCGGCTGGTTTTGGCCGCTGATGGGCGTGGTCGTTGCCGCCGGATCGGTGCTGTTCATCGCGGTGACGGCGATGTTGTCGCTCGGCTATGTCGCACCGGCTGCGCGGCTCGCCAACACCTGGGACACGCGCCTCGGCGGCTCGCTGGCCGACGCGGTGAGCTGCAACGCCGTGGTCAAGGGCTTCGGCGCCGAGGAACGCGAAGAGCGACGCCTCGCCAGGGTCGTCGCCAAATGGCGTGCGCGCACGCGGCGGACCTGGGTGCGCGGGACCATCAACGGTACCACGCAAGGAGCGCTGTTGCTGGTCATGAGAGCCGCGGTGATCGGCCTGGTGTTGATGCTGTGGTCGTGGGGGCAGGCTAGCGCCGGTGACGTGGCCTTCGTGCTGACGTCGTTCTTCGTGCTGCAGGGATATCTCAGAGATATCGGCACCCATATCCGCAACCTGCAGCGTTCGATCAACGACATGGAGGAGCTGGTCGAGTTCCAGTCCGAACCGCTCGGCATCGAGGACCGGCCCGGCGCCAAGCCGATCCGGATCACGCTGGGGGCTATCCGCTTCGACAACGTCACCTTTCACTACGGCAATCACCGATCGCCGCTTTATCGCGACTTTTCGGTCGATATCGCGCCGGGTGAACGTGTCGGCCTCGTCGGCCATTCGGGTTCGGGCAAGACGACTTTCGTCAAGCTGATCCAGCGGCTCTATGACGTCAATGCGGGAAGAATCCTGGTCGACGGCCAGGACATCGCCCAGGTGGCGCAGGCGTCGCTGCGCGGGCAGATCGCCATCGTCCAGCAGGAGCCGATCCTGTTCCACCGGTCGCTGGCCGAGAACATTGCCTATGCCCGGCCGACGGCGACGCAGGATGAGATCGAGCACGCGGCGCGGCTGGCGAGTGCGCATGACTTCATCGCCAACCTGCCGAAGGGCTACGGCACGCTGGTCGGCGAACGCGGTGTGAAACTGTCGGGCGGCGAGCGTCAGCGCGTGGCGATCGCGCGCGCTTTCCTTGCCGATGCGCGCATCCTGATCCTGGACGAGGCGACATCGAGCCTCGATTCGGAATCGGAGGTCCTGATCCAGCAGGCGATGGAACGGCTGATGGTCGGGCGCACGACGCTGGTCATCGCGCACCGGCTTTCGACGGTGCGGGCGCTGGACAGGCTGCTGGTCTTCGATCGCGGCAAGATCGTCGAGGAAGGCTCGCATGACGAGCTGATCCGGCTGAAGGGCGGCATCTACCGCCGGCTGTTCGAGCGTCAGGCGCTCGAACTGACCAAGGGACTGGTCATCTGATCTGAAGTGGCCTCCGGCTCCGGCCGGAGGCCACCTCTCGGGCTCCATCGCGGTTGCAATAGAGCGGGCTTTCGTCAGTCGGTTGGAGTGACGCGAACCATATCCAGGGCGTTCCAGATCCTGAGTTTTGAGACGTCTTGTTTACGTTGTTTCTACTACTGGTTGGTATAAGCCTGCTCTAGGCAACCCAGAGACGGTCTATGCATATCCTGGAATCCGACTAACCTGCCCAGGATTTCGCTCTGCGGCAGATAGGCTTCAAGATGCATCTTGTTTCCGCAAATGCCGGTTCGGAAAAGGTGGCTGCGCCGTCGGTGCTGGAAACTCGGCACGGCTCGGTTCGGCCGCTCGCTGCCGAAGATCTCGAGAGCGTCGCCGCACTCTTCCTGGCGAAGTTTCGCCAGCGGCGGCGTCACCTCCTCGATCGCGCGATCGCGGACACGGCCGAATATATGAGAACGATTTATCTTGGGCCTGCCGGCCAGCCCGGTGAGAGCAACGCTCTGGTCCAGATCAGCCCGCAAGGACGTCTAGGTGGGTTCCTCGGCGTCCTGAAAGCCCGCTACGAGCTCAACGGAACGGCATTGAATGCGGCAATCATCGGTCCGCTCATGGCCGACCCCGGCACCGATCACGGCTCGGCCGGACCGCAATTGCTGCGTGCCTTGAATCAAGGAAAATTCGATCTGCAGCTGACCGATTCGGCCAACCGGACATCCTTGGCCTTCGCGCGCCCGATGAAGTATCAGCTGCTGCCGGTCCATTGTCTGGGATGGACCTGTGTTTTCCGGCCGGCCGCTATGGCCGCCGCCGCACTGCACCGCAAATGGCCTGGCCTGCCTCGCTTGGCGACCGATCCCTGCGCGAGAGCATTCGATGTTCTCGCTAATGGAAGGTTCGAGCACCCCGTCCCGCCTTCGTCGTCGCATCGTGTCCACCGTGAGCCGATCGATGCAGCGCAATTTGCCGAGCGGCTGCCGACCCTCCTGTCCGATTACTCGCTTCGGCCGAGTTGGAGGGATGGCGAGCTGACACGGCTGCTCGCGCTGGCGGCCGAGAAGCGGGCCGACGGGCCACTTCATTTCGGCGGGACTTACGACGAAACGGGCAAGATGCTCGGTTGCTACGCCTTCTACGGTCAAGCCGGCGGCATTGCGAACCTGTTGCAAATCCAGGCCTCAGGATCCCACTGGGGCGCGACGCTGGATGGCCTTATCGCGACCGCGTGGGATATGGGCTGCGCGGGCATCAGCGGGCAGACGCAGGGCAGATTCATGCCCCAACTCTTCGGCTACAAGAATGTCTTCTTCCGCTATGCCGGGGGGACGATGGTTCGCTCGCGGATCGCTGAGGTCACGGAAGCGGTCCGCTCCGGCGACATCTTTATCGGTGGGTTGATGGGCGACCGCTGGACCCGCCTCAGTTCCGATGACTTCGGCCGCTGATCGCCTTCGACGACTTGTTCGTCGGCGCCAGCACGCATGTCTATACGCCGACTGAGCGCACGCCGCCCCGGTCTTTTCATTGCGCGCGTCCTGTTCTATGTCTGCCGCACCGCGCGGGGGCGCGTCTTGTCAATCACAAAAGCATCCGGTACGCCCCGCTCATGACAGTTACCGTTCGTTTCGCCCCGTCGCCAACCGGCCGCATTCATATCGGCAATGCGCGCACCGCCCTGTTCAACTGGCTGTTTGCCATGAACAACAAGGGCCGCTTCATCCAGCGTTTCGACGACACCGACATTGCCCGCTCGAAGCAGGAATTCTCCGACGCCATCCTCTACGATTTGCATTGGCTGGGCATTTTCCCGGATGCCACCGAATACCAGTCGCGGCGTTTCGAGGTCTATGACGCGGCGGTGGAGAGGCTGAAGGCGGCCGGCGTTCTCTACGCCTGCTACGAGACGCCGGAGGAGCTCGACCTCAGGCGCAAGGTGCGCCGGACGCGCGGCCTGCCGCCGGTCTATGGCCGCGAGGCGCTGGCGCTTTCGCCGGAGCAGATCGCCGAATACCGGGCCGATGGGCGCCGCCCGCACTGGCGCTTCCTGTTGCCCAATTTCTCAGGCGATCCACTACAACCCGAACGTACCGAAATTCACTGGAACGATCTGGTGCGCGGCGAGGAAACCGTCGACCTTGCCTCACTCTCCGACCCGGTTCTGGTGCGCGAGGACGGCACCTATCTCTATACGCTGCCTTCGGTGGTCGACGACATCGAGATGGGCGTCAGCCATGTCATCCGCGGCGACGACCACGTCACCAACACCGGCGTGCAGATCGCCCTGTTCCAGGCGCTGGCTGCCGAGCCGCCGGTGTTCGGCCACCACAACCTTTTGACCACGGCATCGGGCGAGGGGTTGTCGAAACGCACCGGCGCGCTCTCCATCGAGAGCCTGCGCGAGGACGGCATCGAGCCGATGGCCGTCGCTTCGCTCGCCGTGTTGGTCGGCACCTCGGAGAATGTCGCGGCTGTGCCAACGATGGCCGAACTCGCCGAACGCTTCGATCCGGCGGCGACATCGAAATCCGCGGCCAAGTTCGATCCTGACGAGCTCTTCGTGCTCAACCGGGCGCTGTTGCACCATATGCCGTTCTCCGAGGCACAAGACCGGCTGATCGTGCTCGGCGTCTCGGGTGACCAGGCCGAGCCGTTCTGGCTTGCGGTGCGCGGCAATCTCGACAGGCTGGCCGATGCGACAAGCTGGTGGCGCATCTTGCGCGAGGGCCCGCAGGAGAGGCCGGAATTTTCCGATGACGACCGCGATTTCCTGGGTCAAGCGTTCGACCTGCTGCCGGAGGAACCTTGGAACGGGACAGTCTGGAAAGAGTGGACGGGCAAGATCAGGGAAGCAACCGGCCGCAAGGGCAAGGCGCTGTTCATGCCGCTCAGGCTCGCGCTTACCGGGCTGCCTTCGGGGCCGGAGCTTGCAGATCTATTGCCGCTGATGGGTCGGGAAGGAACGTTGGCCCGACGACCCTGACCTTGCGCTGGTCCGGTGGCAAGGCTGACACCGGCGAGGTCACCGGCTTGGCGGAAAGCCGCTTGATCGCCTCGCGGTCGAGTCCGCCCTCCACATTGGCCAGGGTTTCCGGATCGGTACCCGGATCGGGCTTGGTAGCCGGAACCGGAATGGACGGTGTCGCATCCGTTTCGGGCTGGGACTGCTCAGGATTCGGCGGGTTGCCGGCGATGACCTGGAAATTCCGCGCGGCGTTGCAGCCGCAAGCCGGCGGCCGCGGCATGTTGGACTGCTTGTAGAGATAGGCGGTCGGCAATTCGCTGTAGGGCCGGCCGGTGACCGATGACGTCATCTCAGCCGAATCGTCATCCATCCCGCGCGAATAGAAGACCTGCATCTCTGTGCCGGGGCAGCTTGATTCACAATTCTTCTGGTCGCGCTCGAAATCGCTCGTCGAAGCCGAATTCGACATCGGGAAGAAATAGCCGTCGCAGGTGCGCACGCACGTGGTGTGGAACTCGCCGCCGCCGACGCTCGAAAAATCCGGTACGCCGGGCCGGTTGAGCACCCTGCTGACATCGCGCTCCTCGCCCGGATCGTCAGGCTCATCGAGCGCATCGAGCTGCTGGCTGTTGCCGCCGAAAAGCTGTTCGAACAGGTTTGCGTTGCCGTCTTCACGGTTCGCTTCCTGCAGCRGCGCTCGCTGCGGTGCAACGGTGTCGTCGCGGCAACCCTTGGCCTCGAGCGCCGCCAGGATGCGGCCACGGTCGCGGCGCGAGCCGCCGCTGGCGAGCTTGGCGCGCTTGGCCTGCAGGCTATCGAGATTGGCAGTCATGCGATCGATGGTGGCGTTGAGCCCGGCGCATTCTCTGACATTGCGGCTGAACAGCGAAAAGCCGCAACCGGCACTGCTGGATTGGCTGCGGGCCCTGGAGATCTGTTCGCGCTGCCTTTCAATTGCCGCGTCGTATTTGCGGATCAAAGCCGCGCCACCAGCGCCGCCGCGCGAGGCAGCGGCAAGATCGGCTTCCAACTGACGGCAGACGCGCGAGGCGGCCTGCGGCTCGGTGACCGCGATGGCTGAAAGCACGAGCGCGCCAAGCAGCGCAGCAACATGCGTCAGCTTCCACCTTTCGCCCGTCATAGTCCGAAAACCCCGCCTGCTTGCCTGTGCGATGCTACCGGATTCGCGGTTAATCGTTCCCTCAATCTACAACCAAAGATGGTCTTAGCCCAGAGACGCGCCGTCGCGGATGTTCGGGTTCAGTCTCTGCCGTGAGATTCCGACGCTGCATGAAAAAGGCGTATTCGCCCAGAAAAAATGCCCGAATCCAGCGCGACCCGGAGGCTTGGCATGATCGCGATTACCCGTCGAACCGCGCTACAACTCGCTCTCTTGTGCCTGGCGCCGCCCGCTGCCATGGCGCAGGAGGAGCCCGATGCGCCGGACTGGCGCAGTCGATTGGTCGACGCCGCGCGTGAGCAGATCGGTGTCACCATCCTCTACGACCCAACCTATATGCGCTTGACCTATCCGGGTGGCGATGTCGCGCCGGAGCGGGGTGTGTGTACCGATGTCGTGGTCCGCGCCTATCGCCGCGCCTTCGGGCTCGACCTGCAAAGGCTGGTGCATGAGGATATGTTGGCTGATTTCGCGGCCTATCCGAAGATTTGGGGCCTGAAAGCGCCCGACCGCAACATCGACCATCGCCGGGTGCAGAACCTTGCCGTCTTTTTTGGACGGCGTGGTGTTTCCATGCCGGTCAGCCAGGATCCCGTCGACTTTCAACCGGGCGACCTCGTTACTCAAATGCTGCCCGGCAACCTGCCGCATATCGCCATCGTCTCATCAAATCGTTCAACGGAAGTGCCGGAAAGGGCGCTGGTCATCCACAATATCGGCCAGGGCGCCCACGAGGACGACACGTTGTTCGCCTTTAAGCAGACCGGGCATTTCCGCTTCGCGCCTGCCTGATCAGCCCAGATTGACGACCGCCTGTGCCTTGTGAGCGGCTTCGACCACGGCAAGCGCTGTCATGTTGACGACGCCGCGCGAGGTAACCGACGGCGTCAATATATGCGCCGGCATGTCGGTGCCGAGCAGGATCGGTCCGACATGCAGCGCGTCCATCATGGTCCTGAGCGCGGATAGCGTGATGTTGGCCGAATCGAGGTTGGGGAACACCAGCAGATTGGCTTCGCCCTTCAGTCTGGAGTGAGGATAAACGCGCTGGCGCAGATGCTCTGACAAAGCCGTGTCCGCGTGCATCTCGCCGTCGCACTCCAGTTCGGGCGCGATGCGCGCCAGGATCGCGGCCGCTTGCCGCATCTTGAGCGCGCTCGGCGAATCGCGCGAGCCGAAATCCGAATGAGACAGCAGCGCTGCCTTCGGCTCGATGCCGAAACGCTGGATTTCTTCCGCCGCCAGCACGGTCATCTCGGCGATTTCCTCGGCGGTCGGGTCGACCGAGACATGCGTGTCGGTCAGGAAGATGATGCCGCGCTGCGAGATCAGCATCGAAAGCGTCGACAGGTCGTGATCCTTGATGCCGAGGCGGGGGCCGATGATCAGGGTGACGTTGCGCAGATGCCGCTCGAAACGTCCTTCGAGGCCGCAGACCATCGCATCGGCATCGCCACGCTTCAGCGCCAGTGCGGCGATCACCGTGTTGTCGGTACGCACCATAGTACGGGCGGCTTCCGTCGTCACGCCGCGCCGGCCGGCGAGTTCGATCAAGAGGTCGACATAGTTGCGATAGCGCGGATCGTCCTCCGGATTGATCAGGCCGAAGTCGACACCGGGCTTGATACGCAGGCCATAGCGTTTCAGGCGCACTTCGATGACGTGCGGGCGGCCGATCAGGATCGGTTCGGCGATGCCTTCCTCGAGCACCACCTGGGCGGCGCGCAGCACGCGCTCGTCCTCGCCATCGGCATAGATGACGCGCTTGGCGGTCGATGCCTTAGCGGACGAGAACACCGGCTTCATCACCAGTCCGGAGCGGAAGACGAAGCGGTTGAGCTTGTCGATATAGGCGGCGAAATCGGTGATCGGCCTTGTCGCGACGCCGGTGTCGCAGGCTGCCTTGGCGACGGCCGGGGCGATGCGCAGGATCAGGCGCGGATCGAAGGGCGAGGGGATCAGGAAATCTGGCCCGAAGATTGGCGTCTCACCAGAATAGGCGCGGGCCGCGACATCGGACGGTTCCTCGCGGGCTAGCGCCGCGATCGCCCGCACCGCCGCCATCTTCATCTCCTCGTTGATGGCACTGGCGCCGCAGTCGAGCGCACCGCGAAAAATGTAGGGAAAACACAGGACGTTGTTGACCTGATTGGGAAAATCCGACCTGCCGGTGCAGATCATCGCATCGGGACGGGCGGCGCGCGCCGCTTCCGGCATGATCTCCGGATTGGGGTTGGCCAGCGCCAGGATCAGCGGTTTCGGCGCCATGTGCTGCAGCAGTTCCGGCTTCAGCACACCTGCCGCCGAAAGACCGAGGAAGACGTCGGCGCCGGGGATCACGTCAGCCAGCGTGCGCGCGTCAGTGTCCTTCACATAGGGGTCTTTCCAGCGGTCCATCTCGTCGACGCGGCCTTTGTAGGCGACGCCGAAACGGTCAGTGACCCAGATGTTTTTCACCCGTGCGCCAAGCGAGACCAGCAGATTGAGGCAGGCAAGGGCGGCCGCACCGGCGCCCGACGTGACGATCTTGATGTCCGATATCGTCTTGCCGGCGAATTCCAGCCCGTTGAGCACAGCGGCGGCGACGATGATGGCTGTGCCGTGCTGGTCGTCATGGAAGACCGGAATGCCCATGCGGGCCTTCAGCTGCTCTTCCACTTCGAAGCATTCCGGCGCCTTGATGTCCTCGAGGTTGATGCCGCCGAAGGTCGGTTCCAGCGCCGAGATTGTCTCGACCATGCGCTCAATGCCCGGCGCGTCGATCTCGATGTCGAAGACGTCGATGCCGGCGAACTTCTTGAACAGGACAGCCTTGCCTTCCATCACCGGCTTGGAGGCGAGCGGGCCGATATTGCCGAGGCCGAGCACGGCCGATCCGTTGGAGACGACGCCGACCAGATTGGCCCGCGCCGTATAGTCGGCGGCGGTCGCCGGATCGTCGCGGATTTCCAGGCAAGGGGCGGCGACGCCTGGCGAATAGGCGAGCGCGAGGTCGCGCTGGTTGCCGAGCGGCTTGGTTGCCTGGATTTCGAGCTTTCCCGGCCTTGGGTGCTTGTGGAAGTAGAGGGCGGCTTCGTCGAGGTCCGAACGTGCCGTCTTCTTGGTCTCGCCTTCCATGCCGGCCGCTCCCTCGAAATCTGCCTGGAGAGTCCTTTTAGCATGCGGCCAAGGTTTGTCGCGACGCTAAATGACGCGCCGGCAGCTTTACCCGGCGGCGCGTCTAAAGCACCATTATATCAGATGTTTATGCCGATTTCATCGCATTTGAGTCTTGCTGCGTACAGGCGCGTCGATCAAAAGGCGCTGACATAGAGGCCGCCGTCGACGGGTATGTTCTGACCGGTCAGATAACCGGCATGGACCGAGCACAGGAAGGCGCAGATCTGGCCGAATTCCTCCGGTGTGCCGAGCCGCTTGGCCGGAACATCGGCGCTGATGCGGGTCTTGCGCGCGGCGGCCGCCGCTGGATCCTCTGGTGTGCCGGCGTCATGCGGGCCACGCAGCCGGTCGGTGTCGAGTTTGCCCGGCAGCATGTTGTTGATGGTCACGTTGCGGGCGATCACCGTTCGCGCCACGCCGGCGAGGAACGAGGTCAGGCCGGCGCGCGCGCCCGACGACAGGTCGAGGCCGGGGATGGGGACGTAGACCGACAGCGAGGTGATGTTGACGATGCGGCCAAAGCCGCGCGCTGCCATGCCGTCGATGACGGCCTGCACCAACTCGACCGGCGTCACCATGTTCTGGGTGACGCCTTCAAGGATCTTCGCCCGATCGAGCTCACGGAAATCCCGCAGTGGCGGGCCGCCATTGTTGTTGACGAGGATATCGGGTTCGGGGCACGCGGCGAGCAACGTCTTCTGAACCTCCGGCTTCGAGACGTCGCCGACGACTTCGGTCACCGTCACGCCATAGCGCTCGCGCAGCTCTGCGGCGGTCTTGGCCACCAGCTCCGCATTGCGGCCGTTGACGACGATGTCGCAGCCGGCTTCTGCCAGCGCCATGGCGCAGCCGCGCCCAAGCCCCTTGCTGGAAGCGCAGACAATGGCTTTCTTTCCGCGAATGCCGAGATCCATGATGATTTTCTCCTTGTGAGCCGGCGGCAAGCTAGTCCTTCGGCTGGACCAATCGCAACCGTCATACGGTTGTTGCATGAATCGGGGCATAGCCTGCGCGAAAGCAAGGGTGAAATCGCGATGTCAGGCCAAGAGCCCCGCACTTTCCGCAGCATGTTCATTTCCGACGTTCATCTCGGCTCGAAGGCGGCCAAGGCCGAATTCCTGATCGATTTCCTTCGATATCACGACGCCGACATCATCTATCTGGTCGGCGATATCGTCGATGGCTGGCGGCTGCGGCGGAGCTGGCACTGGCCGCAAAGCCACAATGATGTCGTGCAGAAATTGCTGCGCAAGGCGCGCAAGGGCGCCAACATCACCTACATCGCCGGCAATCACGACGAGTTCGCGCGCCAGTTCCAGGGCGTGCATTTCGGCGGCATCGTGGTCGCCGACCGCGCCATCCACGAGACCGCCGACGGCAAGCGGCTGCTCGTCATCCATGGCGACCAGTTCGACACCGTCGTCCACAATGCGCGCTGGCTGGCCTATCTCGGCGACCACGCCTATGACGCGGCCATGCTGGTCAACCGCGTGGTGACGCGGCTGCGCCAACTGCTTGGCCTGCCGTACTGGTCGTTTTCGTCCTGGGCCAAGGTCAACGTCAAGAAGGCGGTGAATTTCATCGGCTCGTTCCAGACCATGCTTGCGGAAGAGGCGCGCCGCTCGCATGTCGACGGCATCATCTGCGGCCATATCCATCACGCCGCCATCGAGAATTTTGGCGACGTCCAATATATCAACACCGGCGATTGGGTGGAAAGCTGCACGGCGGTGGTCGAGCATTTCGATGGCCGCATGGAAATCCTGACCTGGGCGCAGGTGCTGCCCGAGGCGCCGGACGAACCGTTTATCCCGTTGCTCCTCGAAGACCGGGTCGGGCAGGCGGCCTGACGCGGATCAATCGATTAGGCCAACCGGTTTCGCCCGGTTTTCCCCCATGTTAAGGGATCGATACACGTTGCCGTCCGGTCGAGTGCAGCGTTATTGGATCGATTCATGTCGCTGCCGCCGCTTTCGCCCGAACAACTCGTCAAGCCGCGCCATTTCGAACTGCGCATGAGCCTGATCTTCGCGACGCTGTTCGTGCCGCTCGGAACGCATGTGCCCTATTTCCCGCTGTGGCTGCAGGCCGAGGGTTTTCATCCCGAGCAGATCGCCGTCATTCTGGCGGCGCCGATGTTCCTGCGCGTGGTGACGACGCCGTTGCTGACCGCACTTGCCGACAGGGCCAGGGACCGCGCCGATATCTATGTCGCGCTGGTGGCGGCGTCACTGCTGCTGTCGGCCGGTTATTTCCTGACCCCGAGCTACGCCATGGTGCTGGCGGTGTCGCTGGCGCTGACCATCGTCTGGACGCCGCATTCGCCGATCGCCGACTCGCTGGCACTTTCGGGTGTGCGGCGGTTTGGCTCGAACTATACGAGCATGCGCAAATGGGGCTCGATCTCCTACCTGTTCGCCAATGTCGCCGGTGGCTTCATCCTGTCGGCAACTGGCTCCGGGGCTGTTCCGGTGATCATCTTCGCATCGCTTGCCGCAGCCCTTGCGGCCGGCTTGCTGGCGCCGCGTCTCGGCCGTCCGCGACGCGCCTCGCCGCTGTCGGCAACCGACATCCAGCATGTGGCGCCGAAGCTTCTCAACCCATATTTCCTGTATTTTTCGATCGGTGTCGGCGTCATCACCGCCAGCCACGCATTCCTGTACGGCTTCGTCTCCATCTACTGGAAATCGATCGGCCTCAGCGATTCGGTTGTCGGCCTTTTGTGGGCCTGGGGCGTGGTCGCGGAAGTTTGCATGTTCATGATGTTCACCCGCTATTTCAGCTCGTTCTCCGTTGTCTCGATCATGGTGATGGCGGGTATCGGGGCGATCGTGCGCTGGATCGCCTTTCCGCTTGTGTGGCCGCTCGGCCTCGGCGTTGCCGGATTTTTCGGCGTCCAGACGCTGCATTCGGTCTCAGTGGCGCTGGTGCTGATCGGTCTGCAGAAGATGATCGGCGAAACGGTTTCCGAAGAGCGGACAGGTGCTGCGCAAGGCATCGCCTATTTCTCCAACGGCTTCTTCATGGCGGTGGTGACGCTGGCGTCCGGCCCGCTTTACCACCGCTTCGGCGTCGACGGCTTTTTTGCCATGATCCCGATCGCCTTGATCGGTCTGGTGCTGATCGGACTTGCGGCGCGCTCAGCCCCAAAGCGCCGTATCAGGCGGTGACACCAGCGATCCCTGGTAGACAAGGCCGGGCACACGGTCGCGGGCAAGCAGGAGCGGRCCGTCGAGGTCGACGAAATCGGCATCCTGGGCGAGCAATACCGCCGGCGCCATCGCCAGCGACGTGCCGACCATGCAGCCGACCATAACGCCGAAACCGAGTTCGCGGGCGCGATCGCGCAGCACCAACGCCGCTGTCAGCCCGCCCGATTTATCGAGCTTGATGTTGACGGCATCGTAGAGGCCGACCAGCGCTTCGAGATTCTCAGCCTCATGCGCGCTTTCATCGGCGCAGATCGGTACGGGATGCGCGATATGGCGCAGGATCTCGTCTTTGCCGGCCGGCAGCGGCTGTTCAATCAGCGCGATGCCTTGCTCGGCGGCAAAGGCGAGGTTCGCGGCGATGTTGTCGTCGGTCCAGCCCTCGTTGGCGTCGAGGATGATACGGCTGTCGGGCGCGGCTTGCCTGACGGCGCGGATACGGGCGACGTCGTTGTCGCCGCCGATCTTGACCTTGAGCAGCGGCCGCGCCGCATTGGCACGCGCCTGCGCCGCCATCGCCTCCGGTTCACCCAACGACAGCGTGTAGGCCGTTTCAAGTGACCTTAGCGACACAGCGCCAATGGCAGCAGCCACCGGTATCCCGCTGATCTTTGCTTCCAAATCCCACAGGGCGCAGTCGATGGCGTTGCGGGCAGCTCCAGCCGGCATGGCATCAAGCAGGGCGTTCCGGCTGATGCCGGCGGCGATCCGCTCTCGCATGGATTCGATCGCCTCATGGACACCATCCATGGTCTCGCCATAGCGCCTGTAGGGAACGCATTCGCCACGGCCAGCGTGGCCGTCTTCGCTGATCGTGCAAGTGATGACCTCGGCTTCGGTCTTGGAACCGCGTGAGATGGTGAAGGTTCCGGCGATGGGGAAACGTTCTGCCTCAACCGAAATGACACGCGCCATATTTTTCTGCTCCGGCTATGCAACAACGGGCGAGTCGGCAAATCGACAGCTTGGTTCCGTCAGGCTAAACAGGACGCCATGTTGACCATCGGCAAGCGCGACGCAAGCGGCACGACCGCGGGGGAGGCTGACCACGAACCGCGCGTGGCGATCGGCGAGGAGGACGGCGTTCTCGGCTGCGTATTCTCGGGAATCTGGACGACAAGGACCGTCGCGCTGATCGACGCCGACATGCGCAAGATTGAGAAGCGAAGTGGTTTCAATACCTTGGCGCTCGATCTTTCCAACATCGAGAAGATGGATACCGCCGGCGCCTGGCTGATCGACCGGCTGGTCTGTGCCTTCGAGAAGAAGGGCGTCAAGATCAGCATGCAAGGTCAGAGCGAGATTGCCAACATCCTGCTCGACGCGGTGGGCGAGGCCGTCCGGCGCGAACCCGAATCCGGTCCGGCACGGCCACCCAACATCGTCATTCGGGCGCTGGAGGCGGTCGGCCGGCGCGTCTACGAGATGCGCGACGACTTCCTCGCCTCGATGAACATCCTCGGCGCCACCATCCGCGGCGCGCAGATGAAGCTCGGCCGTGGCCATGCCGTCAACCCGGCGGCGATCTTCAACCAGATCGACCGCATGGGCGTCGGCGCCATTCCGGTGGTGGTGCTGATGTCGGCGATCGTCGGTGCCATCGTTGCCCAGCAAGGTGCCTATCAGCTCAGCTACTTCGGCGCCGATATCTTCGTCGTCGACCTGGTCGGCGTGCTGATCCTGCGCGAGCTTGGCGTGCTGATGACCGCGATCATGATCGCCGGCCGCTCCGGAAGCGCGATCACCGCCGAGATCGGCTCGATGAAGATGCGCGAGGAAGTCGACGCGCTGAAGGTCATCGGCCTCAACCCGATCGGCGTGCTGGTCTTTCCGCGCCTCGTGGCGCTGGTCATCGCCTTGCCGTGCCTCACCATCATTGCCAATTTCGCGGCACTTGGCGGCGGTATCGTCGCGGCATGGCTGTACTCCGATATCGCGCCTGCTGCCTTCATCGACCGGCTGCGCGTCGCCATCGACCTCAGCACCATTTTCGCCGGCCTGATCAAGGCGCCGTTCATGGCCATGATCATCGGCACGATTGCCTCGGTCGAAGGCATGAAGGTCGGCGGCAGCGCCGAATCGCTCGGCCAGCACGTGACCGCCTCGGTGGTCAAGTCGATCTTCGTCGTCATCATCCTCGACGGGCTTTTCGCCATCTTCTACGCAGCGATCGAGTTCTGAGATGGCGCTGCTGAGCAGGAAAAAGCCGGTCGCGATCGCGGACGAAACGGGCGAGGGCGACATTGTGCTTTCCGCGCACAACATCACTGTCTCATTCGCCGACAAGCTCATACTCGACAAGCTGTCGCTCGATATCCGGCGCGGCGAGATCCTTGGCTTTGTCGGTGCCTCGGGCGCCGGCAAATCCGTTCTGCTGCGCACCATTCTTGGGCTGACGCGCAAACAGTCGGGCACGATCAAGCTGTTCGGCGTCGATGTCGAGAAAGCCAGCGACGTGGAGCGTCTGCGCGTCGACATGCGGCTTGGCGTGCTGTTTCAGCATGGCGCCCTCTTTTCGGCGCTGACAGTACTGGAAAACGTCCAGGTGCCGATGCGCGAATATCTCGACCTGCCGCGAAAGCTGATGGACGAACTGGCGATGCTAAAGATCGAGCTGGTCGGGCTGCCGCCGGACGCCGCGCAGAAATTTCCGTCCGAACTTTCCGGAGGCATGATCAAGCGGGCGGCGTTGGCACGGGCGCTGGCGCTCGACCCCGACATCGTCTTCCTCGACGAGCCGACMTCCGGYCTCGATCCGATCAGCGCGGCGGAGTTCGACGAACTGGTCGTCAAGCTGCGCGATACGATGGATCTGACCGTTTATATGGTGACGCACGATCTCGACACGCTTTTCACCGCTTGCGATCGCGTGGCCGTGCTCGGCAAGAAGAGAGTGCTGGTCGAAGGCACCATTGACGACATGCTGAAGAGCGAGGAGCCGTGGGTAAAATCCTATTTCCGCGGAAAACGCGCCCGGCAACTTGATCTTGCGGCGCGCGCATAGCCATAAGTGGGACAATGGAAACCAGAGCCAACTACGTTATTGTCGGCATTTTCACGCTGGCCGCGATCCTGGCGGCGTTTGCCTTCGTCTACTGGACGGCGGCGATCGGCGACAAGGGCGAGACCACGTTGCTGCGCGTGCGTATTCCGGGCTCGGCTTCCGGGCTTGGCCGCGGCAGCTTCGTGCTGTTCAACGGCGTCAAGGTCGGTGATGTCAGGCGCGTCTATATCGATGTCGACAATCCGACCGTCGCCATCGCCGACACCGAGATCGATCGCCTGACGCCGATCACCAAGTCGACGCAGGCGGATATCGGCCTCGCCGGCCTCACCGGACAGGCCAATATCGAACTCAAGGGCGCTGACCCCAAGGAAGTAAAGCTCCTCGACCAGGCCGAGAAGGAGGGCAAGGTCGCCGAGATCGTCGCCAACCCATCGGCGGTGACCAACCTGCTGCAGACGGCACAGAACATCTTCTCGCGCGCCGACAAGGTGCTTTCTGAGCTTGAAGGCTTCACCAAGGATGTGCGCGGGCCGCTGACCCAAACCGTCAAGAACGCGCAGACCTTCTCAGATGCGCTGGCCAAGAATTCGGACGGCATCGACAAGTTCCTCTCCAGCGTCAGTGCGCTCTCCGACGAGCTGAAAGGCGTTTCCGGCAAGCTAGACGGCACGCTGAAAGCAGCCGAAGGCCTGCTCAATGCCGTCGACAAGGACAAGATCAAGAGCATCGTCGCCAACGTCGATACGGCAACCGCGAATCTCAAGGAAACGTCGACGCAGCTCGACGGCGTCATCAAGAATGTCGACACCGCTGTCGGGTCGGTCAACGATTTCGCCAAGCAGACGCAAGGCACGCTGGCCAAGGTCGATGGTGTGCTCGACGGTATCGATCCGGCGCAAGTGCGCTCCGCACTGGCCAACATCCAGAAAGCCAGCGAAAACGCCAACAAGGCCGCAGCCGACATCGCCGAGGTGACCGACAAGTTCGCCAATCGGGCCGACGACATCGACCAGACGATCAAGGATGCCAAGCAACTGGCACAGCGGCTCAACGATGCCTCGGTGCGTGTCGACGGAATCCTCGCCAAGGTCGACACCTTGCTCGGGTCGGGCCAGGCCGACGGCGTGATGGCCGACGCCAGGGAAACGCTGAAATCGTTCAAGCAGGTTGCCGACACGTTGAATGCCCGCCTGGGCGTCATTACCGACAATCTGGCGCGCTTTTCGGGCCAGGGGCTTTCGAATGTCGAGGCGCTGGTGCAGGACAGCCGCCGTTCGATCAGTCGCATCGAGGAGGCCGTAACCGATCTCAGCCGCAATCCGCAGCGCATCCTTTCGGGTGGCGATGGCGAGGTTCGGCAGTTCGATGGCAGGGCGCGGCGTTGACTTCGGCTCCGGCACGTCCCAAGAACATGAGCCGCGAAAGCGGGTTGATCTTACGATCCGGGGACAACGGGGATCGCGCGTGAAGTCTGTGTGGGTGAGAACGGGCGGGTTGACATCGGCTGCGGCACTGCTTGCCCTGACACTAGCGGGTTGCGCGGTGTTGGGCGGCAAGCCTGCGCCGCTCGACACGTTCGAGCTGTCGGCGCCTTCGGTCGACGCGCATGGCCACAGCCGCCGACAAATCCTGATCGCGCAGCCGTCGGCACTCAAGGCGTTGGACAGCCAGAACATCGTCATCAAGCCCTCGGATCGCTCGATCCAGTATCTCAAGGGCGCGCAATGGGCCGACCGGCTGCCGCTGATCGTGCAGGCGCGGCTGGCCGAGACGTTCCAGCGCTCAGGCAGCTTTGCCGGCGTCGGCAAGCCGGGTGAGGGCCTGGCTATCGACTACCAGGTAATTGTCGAGGTCCGGTCTTTCGAAGTCCGCGTCGACAGCGGCGAGCACGCTGAGGTCGACCTGTTCGTGCGGATATTGAACGACCGCAATGGCGAGGTGCGCGCCTCCAAGAGCTTCACCGCATCGGCGCCCGTTTCAGGCAGCGGCAATCCTGCCTATGTCAGGGCGCTCGACAGCGCGTTTGGAGATACCGCCAAGCAGATCGTGCGTTGGACGGATTCGGTCATCTGATCGCCGTAAACGCTTGATCACCCAACGTTTTTCATAATGCGGGCGGCTGAAGCCGTGCAAGGGACGCGGCGCTTGCGGACGTACCGAAGAGCACAAAATCGGCTGAAATGAAAAAGGCGGGAAATTTCCCGCCTTTTTTCTTTTGCCCTATCGCCCAATCAGTGCAGGCGGCCGCTTGCATGGGCCAGCATGGTGTAGACCTTGCCGGTGTCCGACGTCAGATAGGTCTGCGCCATGATGTTGTCGCGGTCGTTGCGCGAGACATCCTTGAGCAGCTTCTCGAAATCGTCGCAGTAGCGGTCGACGGCGGTGCGGAACTCAGCCTCCGCCTGATACTTGCGACGGATCTCGTCGAACGTCTGCTGGCCCTTCAGCGTGTAGAGCCGCCGCGTGAACACGTCACGCTCGCCACGCCGGTAGCGGTTCCACAGTTCGATCGAAGCATCGTGGTCGATGGCCCGCGCGATGTCGACGGAGAGCGAGTTCAGCGATTCCACGACATGCAGCGGTGAGCGCTGGGCAGGAGCCGGACGCGGTGCTTCCGCGGGCGTTGCCGGCCTGGCGTCCTCTTCGCGCGATGCCCCGGTCAGGAGATCGCGCACCCAGCCGCCCTGTGGTGTACGGGCGCCGGCTTCAACACGCGGGCGCGGTGCCGCCTCGGCCGGACGCTCCAGGTCGAGCGTGCCGCGCAGTGGAGCGCCGCCCAACGGCGCCTGGGGTGTGCGCAGCTCCGGCTGCTGTGCCGGTGGTGCACGCCGTGGTGGCTCGGCAGGGCGTGTGGCCGGCGCTTGCGGTGCCGGGCGAAGATTGCGTTGCTCGGCGGCATCGCCGCCGCGACCGGACTTCGCAACGATCTCCGAAAGCTCTTTCAGGGCGTTGATCTGCTCGGAAACGGCGCGGCGGATGGCCGAGGTCGATTCCTTTGCCTCTTCCGGCATCTCGATGACGCCCTTCTTGAGCTCGGCGCGGGTAAGGTCGAGCTCGCTCTTGATCGAGCCCGCGGTGCGCCGCATCTCTTCGGTCGCATCGGCGAAACGCTTGGTCGCAGAATCAACGACGTCGGTGATGGCGTTGCGGATCTTGTCGGCCGACTCCATCGTCTTGCCCTCGGCGTTCTGCAGCGTCTGGCCGACGAGATTTTCGAACGAGCGCATGACCCTTTCGAGATCTTCCGACTTCTTGACCAGGCCGACGGCGAGATCCTCGAGCGACGACTGCCTTTCGAGCGTGTGCTCAAGGTTGCTCTGGGCCGAGCTCAGCAGGTCCGAGGCGCTGGCCAGCAGGCGGCTGTGCTCGTCGAACTTGGTGGCGATCGAAGCGACCTCGCGCAAGGTAGACGACGACAGTTCCGTCAGCCTTGTCGTGTTCGAATCGACCAGCCGTGCCGAGCTGGCGAAGGTTTGCGCGGCCTTCTCGGTGGTGGCGGCGAAGCTTTGCGTGCTGCCGCTCAGACGTTCGTCGACCTGACCGAGATTGACCGCGGCCTGCTCGATCAACTGACCGAGCTGCGAGCTGGACGTGGTCATGCGGCCAATGAGATCGGCGACGCTGTCGGACAGCGACGAGCGGGCGCCTTCGACCGCCGACAAGGTCTCGGCGGTGCGGTTGGCGAGCGCGTTGACAAGTGCGGCATTCTCGGCCTGCAGCTTCTCGGTGGCGCGTTCGGTGACCTCTTCCATGCTCTTTTGCAGTTCCGAGCCGCCCTGGGCGAAGCGCTCGACCAGCGGCCGTGCGGTTTCGTCGAGGATCTTCGACATTTCGGCCGAACGCGCCGCGAGCATGGTGTTGAGCTCGCGGGTGTTGGCGCCGATCGTCTTGGCGGCGTCGTTGGTGCTCTGGCCAATATGCTGGCCAACCGCGGTGAAGGTCTCCGCGATAACATTGGCGCGCGAGACGAGTTGCGCCTCGGCATTCGCCACCTGCTCGTTGATCTTTTGGCCCATCGTCTCGGCCGTATAGGCGAGGCGGTTCTCGACGCCTGAGACCTGCTCTTCGACACGGGCGGCCGCAGCCGCCGCGCTCGATGCGAGCCGCTCGTCGGCGCCGGTAAGCGCCTGTTCGATTTCGCGGGCATGCACGGCCATTTCCTGACCGGTCCGCCTTGCACGTTCGGCGACCCTCTGCTCGGTGTCGGCAAAGGCGCCGACAATGGTCTCGGCATGCTCGCCGATCGTCGACGAGCTGCTGGCGATGCGCGACACCAGACGCTGATCGGCTTCGTCGAAGATGCGACCGATTTCCGACGCACGGCTCGACAGCGCTTCCGAACCTTCCGCGATGCGCGAGACCAATTGCTGGTCGGCGGCATCGAAGATACGGCCGAGATCCGACGCACGTGCGGCAAGCGCCTCGGCCGATTCGCCGATGCGCATACCGAGCCGCTGATCGGCGCCTTCGAAGTTGCGCAGGATGTCGCCGGCGCGGGCGGCCAGCGACTGTGCAGTTTCGACAGCGCGCGCGACCAATTTCTGGTCTGCCGCATCGAATGCGCCGGCGATCTCGCTGGCACGGGCAGCCATATGGTCGGCGGTGTCCTGAGCCCGGGCGGTAAGCTGATCGGCGGTTTCCTGGGCGCGGGCGGCGATCTTCCGGTCCGCCACGTCGAAGGTACCGGCGATCTCGCCTGCACGAGCGGCCAGCTGGTCAGCGGTTTCATGGGCGCGGGCCAGCAAGGAGCTGGAGGTGTCATCCGCGCGGGCAAGCAAGGCGTTCGACGTATCTTCCGCACGGGTGTGGAGGCGACGATCGGCTTCCTCGAAGGTGCGGGCGATGTCTTCGGCCCTCGCCAGCAGGGCGGCGGAGGTCTGCTCGGCGCGCTCGGCGATCTTGCGGTCGGCGTCACTGAACGCAGCACCGGCCTGCTCATGCAGCGTGCTGGTGATTTCCAGGACCTTTTCGCGCAACGCGCCGGCAACGAAGACCGCACTCTTCTCGAGCACGGCTCGGACGTTGTCGACGCCTGTCGAGAGCGCACGCTCCATGGTGCCGGCGCGCTCCTCGATGACGCCGGTCTGGCGGCTGAACGCCTGCTCGATCTTCTCGACATCGGCAGCGATCGCGGCAGAGATATCGGTGCTCCTGGCGGCGATCTGGTCGATATGGCCCGACAGCGAGCGGTCGACGTCCTGGCGGGTCTCGGCGAGTTTGCCGAGATCGTCTTCCAGCGCGCGAGCCAGCATGTTGCGGCCTTCCGACAGCTTGCCGACATGTCCTGCGATGATGTCGTCGATGTCGCTGCGGCTTGCGGAAAGCTTCTGCAGGTCGGCTTCCAGCGCACGCTTGAGGATATCGCGGCCTTCGGCGAGTTTCTCGACTTGACCGGCCACCAGTCCGTCGATGCTGGAGCGACTTTCCGCCAGCTTGGCGAGATCGTCTTCGAGCGCCTTCGACAGGGTCGAGCGCTCGCCGACAAGTCTTTCCGAATGGCTGTTCACCAGGCCGCTGACGTTTTGGAGATCAGCCTCGAGTGCCCGGGCGAACTGCGCCCGGTCATCGACCAGTTTCTGCGACTGGTCGGCAACGGTGCTCGTGATCGCATTGAGGTCGGCTTCCAGCGCGCGCCGCAAGATGTCGCGGCCTTGCGACAGCTTCTCGACTTGACCGGCAACCAGCCCGTCGATGCTGGAGCGGCTTTCGGCCAGCTTGGCAAGATCGTCTTCGAGCGCCTTCGACAGGGTCGAGCGCTCTCCGACAAGCCGTTCCGCATGGCTGCCTACCAGGCCACTGACGTTTTCGAGATCAGCCTCGAGTGCCTTCGACAGCGTCGAACGATCCTGGGCGAGCCGTTCGGAGTGGCTGTTGACCAGGCTGTTGACGCTTTCGAGATCGGCCTCGAGAGCACGGGCGAACTGTGCCCGGTCATCGACCAGTTTCTGCGACTGGTCGGCAACGGTGCTCTGGATCGCATTGAGGTCGGCTTCCAGCGCACGCCGTAGGATGTTGCGGCCTTCCGACAACTTCTCGACCTGACCGGCGACCAGACCGTCGATGCTGGAGCGGCTCTCCGCCAGCTTGGCGAGGTCATCTTCAAGCGCCTTCGACAAGGTCGAACGATCCTGAACGAGCTTGTTCATGTGGTCGGCGATGACGCTGTTCACATTCTGCAGGTCGGCTTCCAGCACCCGCGAAAGCTGCCCGCGATCCTCGGCGAGCCTTTCCGACTGGCTGGCAATGACGCCCTTGATCGTGTTCAGATCGGATTCCAGCGCCCGCTTGAGAATGTCGCGGCCTTCGGCGAGCTTCTCGACCTGGCCGGCAACCAGGCCATCGATGCTCGATCGGCTTTCGGCCAACTTGGCAAGGTCGGCCTCGAGCGTCTGCGACAGCAGGCTGCGATCTTCGACCAGCCGTCCCGCATGGCTGTCGATCAGGCCGCGTATGCTGGACAGATCGTTGTCGAGCGACTGGGAAAGCTGCGTGCGGTCGTCCGCCAGCTTGGCGGAATGGGCTTCGATCAGGCTCTTGATGCCGCTGATGTCGTTTTCCAGTGCCTTGGCGAGCACGGCGCGACCCTCGGCGATCTTCTCGACCTGGCCGGCGACGAGACCGTCGATGCTGGCACGGCTGTCGGACAATTTGCCGAGATCGGCTTCCAAAGCGCGCGACAGGATGCTGCGGCCCTCGGCCAGCTTGCCGACGTGTCCAGCAACCATTTCATCAATGATTGTACGAGCTTGTACCAGTTTCCCCGAGTCTTCGTTCAAGGCAGCGGAGAGCCTGTTGCGGCCTTCTTCCAGCCTTTCAAGATGGCCGCCGAGCGACGCATCGATGGCCGCCCGCGATTCGTTGACCTTGCGCAGATCCTCCTCGAGGGCGCGCGCGATCAGGCTGCGGCCTTCGGCCAGCTTCTGCACCTGGTTGGTCACCGCGGCATCGATGCCGGCGCGGCCTTCGTCGAACTTCGCCAGGTCGGCCTGCATGGCCTCGGTCATGCGATCGCGGCTTTCCGAAAGCTTGCGGCTGTGGTTTTCGACGGCTTCCTCGATTCCTGCGCGGGCGTCGGCAAGCCGCTGAATGTCGCTATCGAACGAACGCGATACGACATGACGCGCGGCTTCCATACGGCCGGCGAAGTCGCTGGCGCGGGCTTCGAGCATGGAGGAGGTCGAGGTGACGATGTCGGCCATATCGGCGCCGATCTGGGTCTTGCCCTGATCGATCATCGCCGACAGAGTGTCCTTGCTCTCGGCAAAGGTGTGCGCGATTTCGCGGGCACGCTCGACCAGCGTCTCATTGATCTGGCGGGCGCGGGCCTCGAGCGCTGCGTTGAGCTTCTGCGTTCCGGTGTCCAGCGCCTCGGCGCGGGTCTGGAATTCGCTGATCAGCGCCTGGCCGCGTTCTGCGAGCGTCCGCTCGATGCCGTTGAGGCTGGCCTCGAATTCGGAATTGAGGGTGCGCGCGGCACCGCCGAGCAGAGACACCATGCCGGTGGTGCGATCGTCGAGGAGATCGGTCAACGACCGTGTCAGGCCGTCGGTGGTGTCGGTCAGTTTGGCTATGCGGGTGTCGAGCAGGCTGGCGAAGGCCTCGCCCGAGGTCGACAGCTTGTCGGTGATCGTATCGAGCCGGCCTTCCACCGAATCGAAGATCGACAACGAGCTTTCATTGATGCGGTCGATGAGCGTGTCGCCGGAATTGGTGATCGTCATCGACAGCTTGGTCGACGCATTGAGGATGCTGTCGCGGATGATGTCGGAGGCGGCGCCGATCTCGTCCTTCAGCGTCTCATGCGCGCCGGTGATCGAGGCGCGGACGCGCTCGGCATGGCTGACGACGGCTTCACGCTCGCTGCCGAGCCCGTCGACCAGCGAACGGATGCGGGACTCATTCTCCGAATAGGAGCGCTCGATCTGGTTGACCTCGCTGTGGACCAGCGTTTCCAGTTCGACGGCGCGGGCAAGCGTGCGCTCGATGCCTTCGCCCATGGCGGCGACCTCGCGACGAACGGCCTGGCCGATCATCATGACGCGATCCTGGGCAAGGTTTTCCGGCTCGGTCAGTCGGAAGGCCACTTCGGTCATCGACTGGGCGGCAATGCGCATTTCCTGGGCGCGGCGGATCATCGCCGCGAAGGCCCAGAACAGGATGACGGGCACAATCGCCGCGACCGCCAGACCGATCAGTTCGGGACGGGCAAGAAACTGGTCGAGCGTGCGGATTCTCCAGATGCTCGGTCCGAAGAGGAGGTTGGCCAGACCGCCTGCACCGGCGAACCAGGCGAGTGAGACGAAGGCAACGACCCAGTAAATGGTGTTCGAGGCACGCCTGTTGAGGCTGTGCAAGAGCGTCTTGTAGTCCTTCTGGCGATCGTCATTGGCTGGCGCGAAACCGGCGGGCTGGGCACCATTGCGTGTTTCGACGGGGCGCAACTCGGCGGGCTTGGGCTGGGGCGCGGGTTTCGTGGCCTCACTACGCGCGGCCTGGCTCTGATTGACTGCTGGCGCCGGCTTGTCGTTGCGTCCCTCGCGCGCCAGTTCGTCGGCGGCCTGGGATATCTGCGCTTCCAGATCTTCCATCGAAGCCGCGATGTCGAGGTCGCCGTCGCCGGCATCGCTGCTGAGGTCTAGATCAAGCGCCTTTTCCAGTTCCCTGGCCACATCGTTGTCGAGAGTTCTCGTCGTCGTTGTTTTCTTTGCCATGCCTTCTACCCTGTACTAGCTGCTGCGGGCTTATAATTGTGTTTTTATCGTACCCCGCGCAGGAGGCTGAAAATGGACCCCTCGTATCGTAATGACACAGGGGGGTAAAGAAAACATGCATTCCGCGAGATACGTAAAACTTTAAATATAAGGTTAACGGAAGCGTGATTTCGGCGCCGCTTTCGCAACATTATTCCCCGCCACTCATTAACCCGTTGTCCACTGGAATCGCCTAGTTTTCCGGGCGATCGAAGAAACGGAGTTCGAGTTCATGCGTGGCGAAAGCGGCATTGCCTTCTCAATGCCCGGGGGCGACGTATCCGGACCTAGGCGGTCACGGCCGGTCGATTTGGCACACCTTGCCCGCCAGACCATGGGCGACCGCAGCCTCGAGCAAGAGGTGCTGGCGCTGTTTGTACAACAGGCCCTGTCGGTGCGCGAGAAAATAGTCGATGCCGACATCAAGGACCGGCTTCTGCTTGCGCATGGGCTGAAGGGTTCGGCACGCGGTGTCGGTGCCTTTGCCATCGCCGATTGCGCCACCGAGATCGAGCACCGGCCGGAAGACAACCAGACGCTCGGGCGGCTTGGCGCGCTGATCGACGAAGTGCGCGATTTCATCGCCGCCATCAGTCGCTGAACCCGGTTTGCGGAAAAACGTCACCGAGCGGCGCTTTCGCGCGCAGTTGACTTGTCAGCCGGAGTGATTATCTCGGCTGAGACTCCCTTCAGGTGACAAATGACAAAGCTGACTTTCATCGCCCATGACGGCACACAATTCGACATGGACGCCGAGAACGGCTCGACGGTCATGGAGAACGCGATCCGCAACGCGGTGCCGGGGATCGAGGCGGAATGCGGGGGCGCCTGCGCTTGCGCGACCTGCCATGTCTATGTCGACGAGGCATGGACGGCTCAAGTCGGCGAGCCGGAAGCGATGGAAGAGGACATGCTGGACTTCGCCTACGACGTTCAGCCGAACTCGCGGCTGTCGTGCCAGATCAAGGTGCGCGACGCGCTAGACGGTCTGGTCGTGCGGGTGCCGGCCCGCCAGGGCTGAGACACTGATTTTTGCCGGCTGCTGCTTGGCAGCGGCGGATTGCTCATGCAGTGTCACTCGGGTTCCGCAGCGAGGCACACAGCATGACCGACATCACCAAGACAGACGTCCTTATTGTCGGGGCAGGGCCGGTCGGCCTGTTTGCCGTGTTCGAACTCGGTCTGTTCGACATGAAGTGCCACCTGATCGACATCCTCGACCGGCCGGGCGGCCAATGCGCGGAACTCTATCCGGAAAAGCCGATCTACGACATTCCAGGCTGGCCTTCGATCTCGGCGCAGGGACTGGTCGACAAACTGCTCGAGCAGATCGCGCCGTTCAAGCCTGACTTCACCTACAACCGCATGGTTTCCAGCCTGGAAAAGCTGGAGGACGGCAGCTTTCGCGTCACCACCGACGAGAATGAGGTGTTCGAAGCCAAGGTCGTGGTGATTGCCGCCGGCGGCGGTTCCTTCCAGCCCAAGCGGCCGCCGATCCCGGGCATCGAACCCTATGAAGGCAAGAGCGTCTTCTACTCGGTACGCAGGATGGAAGATTTTCGCGGCCACGACCTTGTCATTGTCGGCGGCGGCGATTCGGCGCTCGACTGGACGCTCAACCTGCAACCGGTGGCCAAGAGCGTGACGCTGGTGCACCGGCGGCCCGAATTCCGCGCCGCACCCGACAGCGTCAACAAGATGTATGCCATGCAGGAGATGAAGCAGCTGGATTTCCAGGTCGGGCAAGTGACCGGACTGACCGGCGCCGACGGCCAGCTCTCATCGGCTGTCATCAAGGGACCGGACGGCGATGTCGAAGTGCCTTGCACGCGCATGTTGCCGTTCTTCGGCCTGACCATGAAGCTCGGGCCGATCGCGGAATGGGGGCTCAATCTTCACGAGAACCTCATTCCGGTCGATACCGAGAAGTTCCAGACATCGGTGCCCGGCATCTTCGCGGTCGGCGACATCAACTGGTATCCCGGCAAGTTGAAGCTGATCCTGTCGGGCTTCCACGAGGTGGCGCTGATGGCGCAGGCGGCCAAGCGCATTATTAGCCCCGGCGAACGCATCGTGTTCCAGTACACGACCTCGTCGACCAGCCTGCAGAAGAAGCTCGGCGTCGTCGACTGAGCCGCTGGATCGGATCAGTTTCGCCGACCGCTTCTATTCCGCCATCACCGGAGCATGGTCGGCCTGGCCACGAAGTGGCTTTTCCGGCATCAGGCCGAGCGTGATCAGCGCCAGGAGCAGCGTTACCGCAGCGACAAGGAAGATCATTACGAAGGGCACCACGGAAATAGCCTGTCCGACGGCAAGCGTGCCCTCACCGGCAAGCGGCAGGCCGTAGCCAAGCGCGACAGCGCCGAGCATGGCGACACCGAGCGCGCTGCCCAGCGAGCGCAGGAAGGTCAGAACGCCGGTTGCGACACCAAGGTGCGCGCGATCGACAGCATTCTGAACCGATACGGTGGCGACCGGGAAGGTGGTTCCGCTGCCCAGGCCGATGCAGATCGTAAGGACCTCGACGACCAGCAGCGAGGCGTGCCCGGCAACCAGGGCAAGCAGTCCGAGACATAGGATGGAGAAGAACACGCCGACCATCGCGATCCGCTTGTAGTGGACGAAGCGCGGTATTGTCCGTCCGCTGAACGTGGCGCCGGCCACGGTGCCGAGGAGAAGGCCCAGCATCGCCAGACCCGACTCGCTGACCGAGAGGCCGACAATCGACTGCAGATAGACAGGCAGATAGACCGCCAGACCTATGTTGGCGGCCTGCAAGAGGAACATCGACGATGTGCCGGCGAGAACGATCGGGTTGCCCAGCACTTCAAGCGAGATGAGTGGTTCGGCCGCGCGCAGCAGCCGCAAGGCAAATGCCACCCAGAAAACCACCGAGACGGCGAGCAGCCCAAGAATTTCGCGCGACAGCCATGGATATTCGCTGCCGCCCCAGTTCAGCGCCAACAGCAGCAATGCCGTGGCCACGACAAGCAGCAGCGCGCCGAGGGCGTCGATGCGATGCTGCTTTGCGGCAATAGGCAGCTTCTTGAGCGGGTTGTTGATGATCGCCATGGCCAGCAGGCCGAGCGGAATGTTGATCCAGAAAATCAGCGACCAGTGCAGATGTTCGGCGAAAGTGCCGCCGAGCAGTGGCCCGGCGATGCTGGCGACAGCCCAGGTGCCGGAGATCCAGGCAGCGTAGCGCGCCCGTTCGCGTGGCGGAACGAGGTCGCCGATGACAGTCTGCGTCAAGGTGAAAAGGCCGCCACCACCGGCGCCCTGGATCGCCCGCCCGACAACCAGCACGAACATGTTGGGCGCCATGGCGCTGACCAGCGAACCCAGGAGAAAGATCAGGATCGCCGCATAAACGGTGGGCCGGCGGCCATAGACGTCGGAAATCTTGCCGTAGAGCGGTGCCATGGCGGTCGCGGTCAAGAGGTAACCGGTGACGACCCACGGCAGGTATTGCGCATGGCCGAGCGCATGCCCGATGGTCGGCATGKCAGGCGCCACGATGGTCTGATCGAGTGCCGCCAGCAGCATTGACAGGAGCACACCGGCGATGATGGCGTTCTTTTCGGCTTCGCTCAGTGGCACGCCGGCTTCCACCATCGTTGGCTTGTCGACAGCCTGATCCATGATCGTTCATCCGTAAGCTTGCGATTGACCGGCACTGTCCGGCCGTTCCGGTCCCTTTGACCGTTTTGATCGCATTGGCGTTTTGAAGCCCGCGCCTGGCGAGCCCTGCTATATGTCGTTCCGTAATAGGCCGATTTCGACAGGCGCCCGAAAGTTTTTCGAGGCTGGCACTACGCTTCGGTGGATTTGGCTTTCGCCGGCGCCGCTGGTTTCCGAGTCAAGCCGGTGGCAGCTGACCCCTCTCGATGCGTTCGATGCGATAGCGCAGCAGCCTCAGGATGCGGCTTTCGAAATTGACGCTTTCGACACGGTCGAACTGCAGCTGCGCACGGTCATGCCTTGCCAGAACTGCCGCGGTGATTTCGGCGGCCTTGGCCTTGGCAGCGTCGCAATTCCTTTGTGGGTAGGTGGCTTTCAGGTCCTCTTCGAGTTCCCGGCCATGGTTCTTGGCAATTTCGACATGGCGCTCTTCATGGCGTCTGATGTCGGCGGCCAGCGTGTCCCAGAACAGCCTGACATCGGCATCGGCCTTGCGCGGGCGGCGCCATTCGGGAAGGATCACCTTCACCTTGACGGTCACAACCGCGTCGGCGATCCGGCAGGAGTTCGAAGTCTTGGCATAGCTGATGCGGGTGGTGAAGGCCATCTGGGTGGCGCCCGGGTGCCGCGTGCCCGTGCTTTTGACCTCCGGCCCGCGTTTGGAGAGTTGTGCCTCGATGTCGTCGAGGGTGCTGCCGCCAATGGCGAAATAGCTGTACGTCTTGACGAGATTGGCCGCACCAGCCGGGACGGCAGTGGCGGCAAGCAGCAGCGCACAGAGCAGGGATGGTTTCACGCCAAGCATGGATCGGTTCATCATGTTGCCTCTTCGACCACCTTGCTTTACGGCCGTTGCCAGCGCAACGGAATTGATCCGCAGCGGATCACACATCGTTGATGAGCCTCTTGATTGATGAGCCCATGATTGCTGAGCAAATGACGGCTAGGCGATGGCAGTTGGCGCATGGACGCCATCTCGACCTTGGCGGCAAAGCCGTGGTCGTCGGCATCCTCAACGTCACCCCCGACAGTTTTTCCGACGGCGGACTGTTCGACGCCCCCGAAAAGGCGTTGGCCCAGGCACGGCGCATGATGGGGGAAGGAGCACTGGTCGTCGATGTCGGCGGGGAATCGACCCGCCCGGGCGCCGCCGCGATATCGGCGAGCGACGAACAGGCCCGCATCCTGCCGGTGATCGAAGCGCTGGCGAGCGCCGGCGGGGTGCTGATTTCGGTCGATACCTACCGCGCCGACACCGCCCGGCTCGCGGTGGCCGCCGGCGCACACATCGTCAACGATGTCTGGGGGTTGCAGCGCGAGCCCGACATTGCCCGCGTCGCCGCCGACACCGGCGCCGGGCTTGTCATCATGCATACCGGGCGGGGCCGCGAGAAGCTGCCGGACGTGATTGCCGATCAGTTGGCGTTCCTGCGAAAATCGCTGGAAATCGCCCGCCAGCATGGCATCGCCGACGACCATATCGTGCTCGATCCCGGATTCGGCTTCGCCAAGGAGACGGCGGAGGAAAATCTCGATCTGATGGCGCGCTTTTCCGAGCTCAGTGCACTTGGCTTGCCGCTGATGGCCGGTACCTCGCGCAAGCGCTTCATCGGCACCGTAACCGGCCGCGACGCGGCTGGCAGGGGTGTCGGAACGGCGGCGACCAGCGTCATCCTGCGGCTCAAGGGCGCCGATCTGTTTCGCGTCCATGATGTCGCATTCAACGTGGACGCGCTGGCGCTCGCAGATGCTATGCTGGCGCGTCAAAGCGACCAGGCGAGAAACTGAGCGATGTATGTCATCCGCATGAAGAATTGCGCGTTTTTTGCCCGGCACGGCGTGCTGGACGAGGAGGAAAGGCTCGGCCAGCGCTTCTATGTCGATGCCGCTCTCACCGTCGATCCCGGCCGGGCGCTTGTCGATGATTCCATCGAGGACACGGTCAACTACGGTATCGCTTTCACGGAGATCGAAAAGATCATCACAGGACAGCGCCGCTTTCTGATCGAATCCCTGGCACTCGAGGTCGCCCGTGCACTGACAGCGCGTTTTCCGCAGATCAAAAAAGCCGAGATCACGGTGCGCAAGCCAAACGCTCCGGTCCCCGGTGTGATCGATTACGTCGAGGTGACCGTTGTCTGGCCCGAATAGCACGGTCTATCTCAGCCTTGGCGGCAATCTTGGCGACCCGGCGAAATCGATGGGCGCGGCGCTGCGCATGCTGGATGCCGACGCAGATACGCGCGTCACCGGCGTCTCTTCGCTCTATCGCACACCGCCCTGGGGCAAGCTCGATCAGCCGGATTTTCTCAATGCGGCTGCCGAAATTTCCACCGGACTGGTGCCGCGCGCCTTGCTCGACCTCTGTCTGGATGCCGAGCGCAGACTGAAGCGGGTGCGCGAGGAGCGCTGGGGACCGCGGCTGATCGACATCGACATTCTGGTGTTCGGCGACCGCGTCATTCACGAGACCGGACTGGAAGTGCCGCATCCGCGCATGCTGGAACGCGCCTTCGTGCTGGCACCGCTGGCGGAGATCGCGCCGGGCCTGGTTGTCGGTGGCCGCAGCGTCGCGGACCGGCTGGTCGCGGTCGACACTTCCGGTATCGAGCGATTGCCGTCCGGCCGGGATTGGTGGCTGGTCTGATGCCCGGGCGGGGCGACAGCAGGAGCTTCTAACCGGAGAAGCCGCCGCCATCCAGGAACGCCTGCTCCTGGGGTGTGGTCTCGCGGCCAAGCATCCTGTTTCGGTGCGGAAAACGGCCAAAATTCCGGATGATGTCGCGGTGCTCGAGCGCATATTTCAGGTTGAACTCGGCTTTGGCCTTGTGCAGCTCGACCGATACCTCCTGGTCGGCAAGGTTTTCCGAATGCTCGAACGGCAAATACAGGAACACGCGGACTTCAGGTTCCAGTGCCAGATCATGGCCGGCCGCGACGGCCTTTTGAGCAAAATACTTCGCCAGCGGATCGGTCGCGCACATATGGCCGGTGCCGCGAAAGCAGTTTCGCGGAAACTGGTCGAGCAGGATCATCAACGCCAGCGAGCCTTCGGCATGTGCCGACCAGTCGTCGCATTCACGCCGCGCGGCGGCATAGTGGAGATCGAGAAAGCGGTTGCGGAAGTCGGCATCGAAAGCCTCGTTCTTCTCGAACCATGCATCCTCGCCTGCGTCGCGCCAGAATTTGGTGACCGACAGGGCCCTGCTGTCCAATTCCATGCATAATTCCTTGTTCAATCCGCGGGTTCTGATTTGTGCAAAACACCGGCCGTCTCTTCATTGAGTGCCTGGCCGGTACGGCGCGGCTGGGTGAGGGGCGTGGGAATGGGCGTGCCGATATTGCCCCTCAGGAAGCGTTGTCCGGCACGAACACCTTCGGCGAGCTGGGTTTCGAAACGGGCGGTATCGCGGCGCCGCACATCTTCGATCACCTCTGCCACGTCTTCGGGATCGACGCCGAGCGATTCCAGCGCCGAGCCGCCGAAAACCAACGCCGATTCGAAGGTTTCGCGCAGCTGGAAGTCGACGCCGGCACGAATGAGCTGCAGCGCCGTGCCGCGGTCGAAAGCCCGGGCGAGCACAGTGAGCAGTGGAAATTCGGCCTTGATCAGCTGGGCGATGCGAACGGCCACATCCGGCTTGTCGACGCAGATCAGCACGGCGCGCGCGCGGCCAGCCCCGGCCGCATGCAGGATGTCCAGCCGCGTGCCATCGCCATAATAGACCTTGAAGCCGAAATCGGCCGCCGCCTGGATCATTTCGACATCGTTGTCGATGATCGAGACATCGATGCCGCGCAGGAGCAGCGGCTGACTGGCGATCTGGCCGAAGCGGCCGAAGCCGATGATCAGCACGCTGCCGGTCAGGCCATCGGCAATCTCGACCCCGTCGAGCGACTGCTCGTCGCGCGGTGTGAGATACCGCAAGGCGATGATCGCCAGCGGCGTCAGCACCATCGAGATGATGACGATCGCCGTCAGCGTCGCGTTGGCCCGGTTGTCGATGATGCCGACCGCGGCGGCGGCCGAATAAAGGACGAAGGCGAATTCGCCGCCTTGCGCCATGAAGACCGCACGCTCCAACGCTTCGCGATGGCGGGTTTTCAGGACCCGCGCGACGATGTAGATGCCGAGCGCCTTCATCACCATGTAGGCGACGACATAGATGGCAACCAGCCGCCAGTTCGCGACCACCACATGCAGGTCGAGCGACATGCCGACGGCAAGGAAGAACAGGCCGAGCAGGATGCCGCGAAAGGGTTCGATGTCGGCTTCGAGCTGATGCCGGAAGGTCGATTCCGACAGCAGCACGCCGGCCAGGAATGCACCCATCGCCATCGACAGGCCGCTGAGCTGCATGGCGAGCGCCGATCCGAGGACGACCAGAAGGGCGGCAGCCGTCATCACTTCGCGGGCACGGGCATCCGCCAGGATGCGGAAGAACGGATTGAGCAGATAGCGTCCAGCCAGCACCAGTCCGACAATCGCGGCAAGGCCGATGCCTATCTCGGTGAAGCGCTCCGCCAGGCTGGTGTCGGCGCCGCCGGGCGCCAGGAATGCGATCAGGGCCAGCAGCGGCACGATGGCGAGGTCCTCGAGCAGCAGCACCGAGACGATGCGCTGGCCTTTCGGCTCGGCGATTTCGCCGCGTTCCTCCAGAAGCTGCATGACGATCGCCGTCGAGGTCAGCACGAAGCCTGCGCCGGCGACGAAGGCTTGCGAGATCGGAAAACCTCCCGCCACGCCAACAGCGGTCAGCAAGACCGCGCAGACGCCGACCTGCAGTGCACCGAGGCCAAAGATCTCACGGCGCAGGCCCCACAGCCGTGACGGCTGCATTTCCAGTCCGATGATGAACAGGAACATCACCACGCCGAGCTCAGCGACATGAAGAATGGCTTCCGATTCGGAAAAGACGCGCAGGCCAAACGGACCTATCACCACACCGGCGGCCAGATAGCCGAGAATCGAGCCGAGACCCATGCGCTTGAAGATGGGAACGGCGACAACGCCGGCTGCAAGCAGCGCCACCACCTGAACCAGATCGTTGCTCGATGCCTCTACCGCCATTCCGCCATTCCGCTCGTTTGAGGATCGATTCCGATTTCGAAGTCTCTTTGACAAGGGGCGAAGATAGGGGCTTCGGTGGGGATCGAACAGCCCGAATCCGGATCACCGGCGATGTTGCGGGTGCGTTACACAAGTTGACGTTGGGAACGCGTTGCATCTTGCCACAATCGAAGGCTAAGGACGCTCGGCTTCGGCCATTGGAGGGTGAGCGACGATCAAGTCGAGCCCTTTTGAGGAGATGACTGACATGAAGAAGTTTTTGTTTGTTGCCGTCGGCCTGGCGGTGCTAGCCGGTTCGGCGTGCTCGAAAGCGCCCGAGTGCACGGCCGAGATCGCAACCAAGAAAGCGCAGGACATGGCTGCCGCGCTGCAGGAAGCGATCACCAAGGACCCGTCCAAGGCGGCTGACCTGACGGCCAAGGTGCAGGCCGTGACAACCAAATATCAGGGCACCACGACATTGGCCGACGCCTGCAAGGCGTATGACGAGGTGACGGCTGCGATCAAGGGCTAATCGCAGGATCGAAGCGGTTTGAACGAGGCGGCGACCGTTGGGTCGCCGCCTTTTTGCTTTTAGAGATCTATGATTGTTCAGTTTGGCGCGATGGAGCCGACTTCGATGGCATCGACACGCTTCAGGCTCATGCCGATCACCGGCACCAACTGGTCGTCGACACGCACCGCAATGGTCACCGTCATCGAATTGTCGTCAGGGATGCGGGCCTGCATSACRCCGCGCAGYTGGTTGCGGTTGATGGTGAAGACCACCTTGCGGGCATCGACGACATTGCCGCCGATGATGTCGAGGCCGGAGCCGGTAGCGCCGCCCATGAAGCTGCCCTTGTAGCCCTCGCGGCCCTTGCGCTCGATCGTGGCCGACATTTGCTGGGTGAACATGCCGACCCGGCAACCGCCGTCGAGTGTCATGCCGACCTTGCCGTCCGGCGTCGAGCCGGTGAAGCTGCAGTTGAATTTGGTGCCCTTGTACTTGCCGGCGACGATTTCGCCGGGTCCGATCCATTTGCCTTCGGCCGATTGGAAGAACTGCTTGTCCGGCTCCGCGGCGGAAGCCGCTCCGGCAATGCCGACGAGTGCTGTTATCACGGTTGCCAGGGGCAAGACGCTGGACAGAATTACACTTTTCATCGACGACACCCGGCAACAAAGAGGCTGTTTGGAACCCGTCTGACCATGAACAAGATTGGTTAATGCTTCGTCACTGCGGGACCACTGGAAAGCAGTCCGGTAACAATTCCGAAGGTCCAAAAGCTGCAGCCCGGTTCACTTGCCGGATGGAGTCGTTTCGGCATCTTTCCTGGTTGCAAACGATGTCAGCGCCGAGAGGAAATCGCCCAGTCCCGGACGCTTCGCGGCGCTGAAGGGTAGGGGACGCGTAGTCTCCATCGCCGCGATGCCGATGCGCGCCGTCATCATGCCATTGACGACGCCCTCGCCGAGCTTGGCCGAAAGGCGCGCCGCCAGGCCGTGGCCGACGATCTGCTGGACGAAACTGTCGCCGACGGCGATCGAACCGGTGACCGCCAGATGCGCCAGCACGCTGCGCGCAAGGCGGAAGAAGCCGAGCGTTCCCGGCCGCCCACCATAAAGCTCCGACAGGCGGCGAATGAGGCGCCCGGCCTCGAACACGACATAGGCGACATCGACCAGCGCGCGCGGGCTGACCGCCGTCACCAGCGAGACGCGTTTGGCCGCCTCGAGAATCATCACCTTGGCCCTGGCATCGAGGGGGCCGAGAATTTCGGCTTCGGCCAACCGCACCAGATTGCCGCCATCGATGATTTCGCCGCGCAGTTCGGCCAGCGCGCGGCGGCCGGCCGCGGTCTCGGGCTTGGCCGCGACGAAGGCCGACAGCTCGTCGACCACCGATCGTGCCGCCTTGGGATCGTCGCGTGCAATCGCATCGAGCGCCCGCTTCTGCAGCTTTTCGACCTCGGCGAGGCGGGCGATGGCCAGGAGCTCGCGGATCAGGATGACCAGAAGCGCCAGCACGGCAATGGCCGCCATGCCGGCGGCCAGCCAGCCCAGCCATTCGGCACGCGCAAAGAGGTCACGTATGAGCTGATCGGTCCACAGGCCGACAGCCAGCGAAACCAGCACACCAAAGGCGCTGAAGAAGATGCTGCCGAGCAGCGACCGCTTTCTGGGGGCGATCGCCGGCGGCGGTTCGGCGGCAACGATGTCAGGCTCGTCGAAGACATCGACTTCCGCCGGGATGACCATCGCGACATCGGTCTTCATCGCACGGGGCTTCCGCTGGGAGTCAACCTGGACCTGGGCACGGCGTGCCTCAGGCGCCTCTTGTTTCGATTCGGCTTCCGGCTCGATACGGAATGCGGCCGGCTTGCGGGGCGCGGTCATGCCAGATGATCTCCAATCAGGAATTGCAAGGCACGGTCGAGCCGGATATGCGGCAGCGACAGCGTGACACCTTCGGCGGTGCGCTCGAGCTTTGGGGGACGGAAACGGACGAAGCGGATTGCCGGATCCCCGGTATCCTGCTTGTGATCGGACCCCGAAGCATCGAACACCGCATCAATATTCTCCGGTAAATCACCGGGAAATATGGCAGTTTCCGTTTTGCCGTCAAAAGTTTCGCCGTTGATCTTCTCCCCGGCGATCGGCGTGCCGATGATGACGGGAAGTGTCTCCCGGCCCTGCTTGACGGTGCCTTCGCGCGTCGCGCGCACCGCCGCCATGGCGACCACATCGACATCGGCGCCGGTGAAATTCGCGCGGGCCACGGCACGGTCGGCAAGCCGCCGCACGATCGCCTGCAAGCGGTCATGGCTTTCGTGGTGCAGATGGTCGGCCTTGGTCGCGGCAACCAGGATGCGGTCGATGCGCCGTGAAAACAGGTCGGTGAGGAAGCTGCCGCGGCCGGGACGGAAACAACTGAGGATCTCGGTCACCGCGCGCTCCAGGTCGGCCATGGCGCCGGGGCCAGCGTTCAGGGCCTGCATGGCATCGATCAGCACGATCTGACGATCGAGGCGCGTGATGTGTTCGCGGAAGAACGGTTTGACGACATGCGTCTTGTAGGCCTCGTAACGCCTGTCCATCATGGCGTGCAGCGACCCTGGGCGTGCGCGCCTGTCGCCCAGCCCAGGCAGGGGCGCGAAGGTCAGTGCGGGCGAGCCTTCGAGATCGCCAGGCATCAGGAAGCGGCCGGGCGGCAAGGTCGAAAGCGCCCGCTCGTCGAGCTTGCACGCCTTCAGATAGGCGGCGAAGCTTTCGGCCAGGCGGCGCGCCGTCATCTCGTCGGCATCGGCGTTCGGGTCGATCTCCGCCGACAGCGCCCGCCAGGCCTGCGACAGGTCCTCGCGCACCGGCAAAACGGCCATTTCGAAGGCTTCGCCGGAAAAATCGGCGAAGGATTTGCCAAGCAGCGGCAGGTCGAGCAGCCATTCGCCGGGATAGTCGACGATATCGACCGACAGCTTGCCGGAGGAAAACATGCGGCTCCAGCCGGAGGCCGATTCATATTCGATAGTCAGCCGCAATTCGGAAATGGCGCGCGTCGAATCGGGCCATGCGCGATCGTTGACCAGTGCGGCGATGTGGTCCTCGTACTGGAAGCGCGGCACGGCGTCGTCAGGCTGCTGTTCGAGGAAGGCACGGGCGATGCGCCCGGATTTCTGGGCCTCGAACAGCGGCAGGCGCCCGCCATGGATCAGATTGTGGACAAAGGCCGATATGAACACCGTCTTGCCGGCTCGGGACAGGCCCGTGACACCCAATCGCAGCGATGGAGAGAAAAGCCCGGTGGCGCGGCCCGACAGCGTATCGAGGGCAATCCTCGCCTCGTCGGTGAAAGTGGTCAGCGATGATGCCAAAATATGATCTCTCGGGCTTCGGTCCGCCCGATATAGGCTGTGGAACCCGGCTTTGAAATGGCGTCAGAGATCGGCCGGCGTCAGGAACGCTTCGAGATGGCCGGCGCCCTGGGCTGCTTTTGCCAGGTCGCCGTCGAAGCGGACGACCGCCAGGCCCGTGGTCGGGAAACCGTGGTTGAGCGTGGCCCGCGCCGTCTCGTCGCCGTCGCCCGATACCGCCATAGCGAGATCCTCCGTCATCGGGTTGTGGCCGATGACCAGCAACGAACCCGATCCGCCATTGTCGCGGATGAGGCGGAGGTAACCGGCGGCGTCTTCGCTGTAGAGCGTGTCGAAGAACAGGACCCGTCCGGTGTCGGTCTGACCGGCCAGGCCCTCCAGCGTCTCCTTGGCGCGTTTGGCGTTGGAGCAGATGGTCAGGTCCGGAACATAGCAGCGGGACCGCATGGCGGCGCCCATCATTTCGGCATCGGCGCGGCCGGATGCGTCGAGCGGGCGATCGAAATCGCGCATGCCGGGCAGTGCCCAACCGGCCTTGGCATGTCGCAACAGATAAAGCGTGCCCACCCAACCTCCGCTGATGCCGAATGCCGAACTTCCTGGATTAGCCACGAGAAAGCCGCTGCGCACAATGGCCCGTGTTCTTCAAACACAGCGAATCATCGATGTGCGGTGCCGCAAAGGGCGCTTGTGCTTCGGCGCGAAGATCATGCCGGTCTTCGAAAAGCATGTCGCGCGGGATCCAAAGTGTCGAAGCGTAGTTTGGTATCAAAACGACCATCCGCTGCTGCAAAGGCGCCCGCCACCGAACATTAACAATTGCGTGAGACAGCGGCCGATTGCGCTTGTGCAGGCGTCGGACCGCGAATATATAGGCGCCAAAATTGGGGCAGTTTGGGTGAGTCGAATGAACGACATCGTTACCGCCGATTACATACCCTCCGAAGACGAGCCGTTCATGAATGAACGGCAGAAATCCTACTTCCGCCAAAAGCTCGTCACCTGGAAGAATGACATATTGCGCGAAGCGCGCGAAACTCTCGAAATCCTGCAACAGGAAAACGCCAACCACCCCGATCTCGCCGACCGCGCCTCTTCGGAAACCGACCGCGCTATCGAGCTCAGGGCCCGCGACCGTCAGCGCAAGCTCATCGCAAAGATCGATTCCGCCCTGCAGCGCATCGACGAAGGCACTTACGGCTATTGCGAGGAGACTGGCGAGCCGATCGCGCTGAAGCGCCTCGATGCGCGTCCGATCGCGACGTTGTCGATCGAAGCGCAGGAGCGGCATGAGCGTCGCGAAAAGGTCTATCGCGACGACTGACGCATAGCCCTTGGGCTGTGCTCATGACGGTTTTCGGCGATGCTGATATCAAAAATGGCCGGTTTTCCGGCCATTTTTGTTGGCGCGCCCGACCGGCCCAATTCCCCGGCCGGCTGCGCAGGTCAGATTCTGATCATCTCTTCTGGCTGGAGAGTTCGCCCAGAAGCTTCGTCATTTCGTCGTCGAGCGACTGCGGTGCCTTCGCCGCCGGTTTGCTTACCGGGCCGCTCGAACGCGGCTGGTCGAGCGACACTTCGAGTTCCTTCATCAGCTTATCGTCGATGCTGTCCTGCGTTGGCGGCGGTGGCGCCTGCCTGACGGCATTGGCGTTCGCGGATCCATAGGCGGGCAGCGGAGTGACATTGGTCGGCTGCGGCTTCGGTAGCGGTGCCGGTGCCGGCACCGGTGTTGGCGCTGCCTGGCGCGGGCGTGCGGGCGGCGCCGCGTTCACCGGCTGCGGAGCAGGTGCCTGCCTGGCCGGCGGCGGAGGAGCGGATTGAGGTGCACGCGGTTTCGCCGCTGGGGCCGCGGCGGCCGGCACCGGCTGCAAGCCGCCATCTCCGGTCAGCGCCGGACGGCGTGGCGCCGAAAGCCGGATGTCACGTTCGACGACAACGTCGGTCGGACCGCCGATCAGCAGCAGATGTTCGATATCATCGCGGCGTATCAGCACCAGCCGGCGATGGCTGTCGACGGCGGTGGCGTCCATGACGGCCAGCCGCGTCTTGCGGTTCCTGCCGCCGGCAACGAAGGTTCCGAACGTCAGGTTGCGCACAAGCTTGATGATAACGAGAACGATGACCAGCAGGACAAGCGCTGCAAACGTCCACAACAGTGCTGCGGCATAACCGGGGCCCGCCACGCTATCCAGCCATTGCATTGGTTTTCCCTGATTGCCCTGAGGAGGTGATGCGACACTAGACCGTTGCGGCGGGCTACCGCAATGCGTTTCCGCTCTTGATGAACAGCTTGAAAACTCCGAAGGCCGGAAGATATCATTTTTATCCGACATTTGCCGCCCAGGCCTTTTCCGGACCAGGAGAATATGATTCAACCGGTCAAGGGCGGGTGTCGGAACACCGGAATTCACGAGCAGGGGGCACATGGCCAAGGAAGCGCGCGGCGATTTCTATCCGGTACCGATCGTCGACCAGAATACGCGACCGGGCGCGGTTACCCGGCTCATCATTTTCATCGTCGTTCTGACCGGGGCCGCTATTGTCTTCGGCCTTTTCCGCGAGCGCCTGGGCGACCCTTTCCTGCTCGGCATGCTCGGTGTGCTGGCGATGATCGGCGTCGGCTTCCTGTTCGCCACGGCGATCGGCTTCGTGCAGATCACGCCACGCTCGACCGGTGACGAACTCTCAAAGGCATTCGTTGATTCGATGTCGCAGGGCCTTCTCGTCACCGACACCAAGGGCCGCGTCGTCTACGCCAATCGGGCCTATGCCGACATGACCGGCGCGACGTCGGCGGCAGACCTCAAGACGGTCGAGGGGTTGCTCTCGGATGTCCCCGAAGCCTCGGTGACGATCTATCGGCTGGCGTCCGGCCTGCGCGACGGACAGTCGGGCGACGGCGAGTTTCGTCTCGCGCAGTCCATTCGGCCGGGCGCCGAGCCCGGCGCCCGCTGGTATCGGGCGCGTGCCCGCGCCTTCAGAGTTCCAGGCCAGCGGCTGCCGATGCTGGCCTGGCAGCTTGCCGACATCTCGCAGGAGCGGGCCGAGCAGGAGCGTTTCTTCCTCGACCTGCAGAAGGCGATCGATCACCTCGACCATGCGCCAGCCGGCTTCTTTTCAGCCGACCAGGACGGCCGTGTCACCTACATCAACGCCACGCTTGCCGAATGGCTGGGCATCGACCTTACCAGTTTCACGCCCGGCTCCGTCACCCTGCCGGAGATCGTGGCCGGAGACGGCATGGCGCTGGTCCGCTCGGTCAAGGCCGACCCTGGAACGACACGCAACGCGGTCATCGATCTCGACCTGACGACGATGACGGGCGAAGCGCTGCCGGTGCGCTTCATGCACCGCGTTTCGGCCAGCCGCGAAGGCCTCAACGGGCCGACGCGGACGATCGTGCTCAACCGCACGCAGGGCGAGGACGCCTCGGCCGACCTGCGTGCTTCGGAGGTGCGCTTCACCCGCTTCTTCAACTCGACACCGATGGCGATCGCCGGCGTGGACCACAGCGGGCGCATCCTGCGCACCAATGCGCCGTTCCTGTCGCTGTTTTCGTCCGTCGTCGACCGGGACGCGGTGGATCGCCGCGTGCGGCTCGACACGGTGATCCATGAGCGCGACCGGCCGGCCTTCGCCGCGGCCTTCGAGAAGGCGCAGCAGCGGCAGGCCGACATCGAGCCGATCGATACCTTGCTGCCCGGCAACGACGACCGGCACATCCGTTTCTACGTCAACGCGGTCGCCGACGGCACCGGCGGCGAGGGGGCCGAGGAGTCGGCGATCGTCTACGCCGTCGAGACGACGGAGCAGAAGGCGCTCGAAGGGCAGATGGCGCAAAGCCAGAAGATGCAGGCGGTGGGCCAGCTTGCCGGCGGCATCGCGCACGACTTCAACAATGTGCTGACCGCCATCATCATGGCGTCCGACCTTTTGTTGACCAACCACCGTCCGTCGGACCCGTCCTTCCCCGACATCATGAACATCAAGCAGAATGCCAACCGGGCGGCCTCGCTGGTGCGGCAATTGCTGGCCTTCTCGCGCAAGCAGACGCTGCGGCCGGAAGTGCTCAACCTGACCGACGTGCTGGCCGATCTCAGGATGCTGCTGGCACGCCTCGTCGGCAACGACATCAAGCTGAAGGTCGACCATGGCCGCGACCTGTGGCCGGTCAAGGTCGATATCGGGCAGTTCGAACAGGTGGTGGTCAACCTTGCGGTCAACGCGCGCGACGCCATGCCGGCAGGCGGCGATCTCACCGTGCGCACGCGAAATGTGACCGCAGAGGAATGCAAGGCCTTCTCCTACCGTGAGCTCACCCCGGCTGACTATGTCGTGGTCGAAGTCGAGGATACCGGCAGCGGCATCGCGCCAGACGTGCTGAAGAAGATTTTCGAACCCTTCTTCACCACCAAGGAGGTCGGCAAGGGCACCGGGCTTGGTCTGTCGATGGTCTACGGCATCATCAAGCAGACCGGCGGCTTCATCTTCTGCGATTCCGAGGTCGGCAAGGGCTCGACTTTCCGCATTTTCCTGCCGCGTCATATCGCGGAAGCAAAAAAGGCAGGCGAGCCCGGCGATCTGCCGGCGGCACCGGCGAAGGTTGCCGATGCGGCCAAGGATCTGTCAGGCTCGGCCACGGTGCTGCTTGTCGAGGACGAGGACGCCGTGCGCATGGGCGGCATGCGGGCGCTGGTGTCGCGCGGCTATACCGTGCACGAGGCCTCCTCGGGCGTCGAGGCGCTGGAAGTGTTCGAGGCGCTGGGCGGCAAGGTCGACATCGTCGTCTCGGACGTGGTGATGCCTGAAATGGATGGACCGACGCTGCTTGGTGAATTGCGCAAGCGCCAGCCGGACATCAAATTCGTCTTCGTGTCCGGCTACGCCGAGGATGCATTCGCCAGAAACCTGCCGGCGGATGCGCATTTCGGCTTCCTGCCAAAGCCGTTTTCGCTCAAGCAACTGGCGACGATCGTCAAGGATGTGCTGGAGAATTAGAATCTTCTGATGTTCTTTTCCTTGCAAGACGCCGTGACAACGCCATGATTGAGGGCTGAAACGGCAGGCGGGCTTGGGGGAGCAGCGGTTGACGCCACACAACGAAGCAGACAAGGGTGCCTACGCCGACACGGTGTTGTTGCCGGGTGACCCGCAGCGCGCCGAATGGATGGCGCAAACTTTTCTGGAAGCGCCGCGCTGCATCAATCGCCGACGCGGCGCCCTTGGCTTTACCGGACTGTTTCGCGGCAGACCCATCAGCATTCAAGCGACCGGCATCGGCGTCTCGTCGTTTCTGATCTATGTGCATGAATTACTTGACTATTATGGCGCTCGGACGTTGATCCGCACGGGCACCTGCGGCAGCCTGACGGCCAAGGCCAAGCTGCGCAGCCTGGTCATCTCGCAATCGGCACAGGCGGAAAGCGCTCAAAGCGGCCAGGTTTTCGGCCTCTACAAGGCTGTCGCCGGTCCGGATCCAGCACTTCTCAGCTGCGCGCTGACCAAGGCAGCCGAACTTGGCATCGACCATTGTGCCGGCCTGACGGTTTGCAGCGACATCTTCTATCATCCTGAAGGACGCGGCCGCTTTGCCGACGCGCAGGCAGCCGGTGCTCTGGCCGTGGATATGGAAACCAGCGCGCTTTATCGCATCGCGGCCCATTTCGGGGCTCGGGCACTGTCGATGTGCACGGTGGTCGACAACATCGAGACCGATGAACTGACCGACTACTCCGAGCGCCAGGAGCTGTTCAGCGATATGAGCCGGCTGGCTCTTGCTGTCGCGGTCGACAGCTAGGCAGCTTGCCGCTTCGGCATCGCCTGTTCATCCATGCCTGGCCGATGGCCGCGCAAATAGAGCGCGCAGGTGGTGCGCAGCATGGAGGCAAAGTTTGGAATGGCGCCGTTGATCTCGATGGCTTCGTCGTAAAGCTTGGAGATGAATTTCGGCGTCGTCAGGCCTTGGTTTTCGGCGATTTCATCGAGCAACGCCCAGAAGGTCGCCTCAAGCTGGATGCTGGTGGAGTGGCCGTCAATGCGAATCGACCGATTGATCTGGCGATAGCCTTCGGGGTCCTGGCCCGCAAATACCCTGCACATCCGACAAACCTCCCATGCTTGTTGGTCTTGGGCGGGCAGGCGTACGGTCTGATACTGCTCGACCTGTCCCCGTGCGCATTCTCTGGCAAAATTGCCGGAACGGCAATCGGACTTTCGTCCCTGTCCCCTAAAGCGCGTCGCCAGTTCACGGTTTTGGGCGTGGTAACCGGCTGCCACCACCTTTTCCCCGCTCTGCCCATAATTGGCTCCACACAAGGGCGGAGACTGATTTGGCCAAAGCAATTCATTCCATGATCCGGGTTCTCGACGAGGCCCGATCCGTCGATTTCTACAGGAATGCCTTCGGGCTCGATGTTGCCGACAGGCTGGACTTCGAGACGTTCACGCTCATTTACCTCAGCAACGCCGAAACCGGGTTCGAGCTCGAACTGACCGTGAACAAGGGTAGGGTCGAGCCCTACGTGCTCGGCGATGGTTACGGCCACCTCGCGGTCTCGATCGCCGACCTCGACAGCGAACATGATCGCCTCGGCGCGCTCGGCCTCAACCCGAAGAAGATCGTCGAGTTCAACCATGACGGTTCGCCGATCGCCCGCTTCTTTTTCATCGAGGATCCGGACGGCTACAAGATCGAGGTTCTGCAACGAGGAGGCCGCTTCCAATAGGAGACAATGCGGCCGCACCGGCGCGTGCGGCGCCAGCAACGGCGCGCTCAAGCATTTCGCCCAAAAGTGCGCAGCGGTTTTGGGACAACGAGATGCACAAACAAGGTCTTGAAGCACGTCGATTGTGGCGCGCTTCAAGGGGCGCAAATAGCAAGCAGGGAGGAATATTATGGTCACGATCTATGACGGGAAGCCTGGACTTTCACGTCGTGAGCTTCTCAAACGCGGTGGCATTGGTGCGCTGCTCGTCATTTCCGGCAGCGCGGTCATCAGCCCCGAACATGCCTGGGGGCTCGAGACATCCGCGCTCTAGCCCGAAACCATGGCGACGCTGATCCAGATGGCGCGCGACATCTATCCGCATGATCAGGTTCCCGACAAATATTACGCCATCGCCGTGAAAGGCCATGACGAGCAGGCCGGCAAGGACGCCGCCTACAAGACGATGATCGAAGACGGTATCGCCGACCTTGACAAGAAGTCTGGGGACGGAGGCTACCGGGGCCTTGGCTGGGAGGAGCAGCGCGTCGCGGTGCTGAAGCAGATCGAGGCGACGCCGTTCTTCCAGGCCATCCGTGGCGGCCTCGTCGTCAGCCTCTACAACCAGAAAGAGGTCTGGCCGATCTTCGGCTACGAGGGCGAGTCCTTTTCCAAGGGCGGCTACATCGCGCGCGGTTTCAACGACATCGAGTGGCTCTGAGCCCCGTCGTTTTGAACCCGCAAACAGAAATCATGGGAGGAAACCATGGCAACAGCATTTGACCTGAACAACGACGGCGTGGTCGTCATCATCGGCTCGGGCGCCGGCGGCGGTACGCTCGGGAACGAACTTGCCCAGAAGGGTGTCGACGTCGTCATCCTGGAGGCCGGCGCGCGCCACGAATATGAGGAGTTTGTCAACGACGAGTGGGATTCGTTCACCCAGCTCGCCTGGAAGGACAAGCGCACGACCTCCGGTGACTGGCGTGTGGCCAAGGATTTTCCGAACCTGCCGGCCTGGATCGTCAAGTCGGTCGGGGGTTCGACGACCCACTGGGCCGGAGCGTCGCTGCGTTTCCAGGAGCATGAGTTCAAGACGCTGTCGACGTATGGCAAAGTGGAAGGTGCCACCCTGCTCGACTGGCCGATCACGTTGGCCGAGATGGAGCCCTACTATGCCAAGGCCGAAGCCAAGATGGGCGTCACCGGGACCAATGACTGGCCGAGATTGCCGGGCAACAACAATTTCAAGGTGTTGAAGGCTGGCGCCGACAAGCTTGGCTATAAGGAATGCCACACCGGCAACATGGCCATCAACTCGGTCGAGCGCGACGACCGCTTGTCCTGCCAGCAAACCGGATTTTGCTTCCAGGGCTGCAAATGGGGCGCCAAATGGTCGACGCTCTACACCGAGATCCCCAAGGGCGAGGCAACAGGCCATCTCGAGGTCAGGCCGAACGCCATGGCGATCAAGATCAACCATGACGCCTCGGGCAAGGTGACCGGCGTGGTCTACGCCGACAAGGATGGCAAGCTGCAAGAGCAGAAAGCCCGTATCGTCGCAGTCGCCGGCAACTCAATCGAAAGCCCGCGGCTGCTGCTCAATTCGTCGTCGGGCAAATTCCCCGACGGCCTTGCCAACTCATCGGGGCAGGTGGGCAAGAACTACATGCGCCACACCACGGGCTCGGTCTATGCCATCTTCGACAAACCGGTGCACATGTATCGCGGCACCACCATGGCCGGCATCATCCGCGACGAGGCGCGCCATGATCCGTCACGCGGCTTCGTCGGCGGCTACGAGTTCGAGACGCTGTCGCTCGGCCTGCCGTTCATGGCGGCCTTCCTCGATCCAGGGGCCTGGGGCCGCTCGTTCACCACGGCGCTCGACCACTACGACCACATGGCCGGGCTGTGGATCGTCGGCGAGGACATGCCACGCGCGGAGAACCGCATCACGCTGCATGCCGACATGAAGGACGAGCACGGCATGCCGATCGCCGACGTGCATTTCGACGATCACCCGAACGATACCGCGATGCGCAACCATGCCTACAAGCAGGCCTCGGCGCTTTATGCCGCGGTCGGCGCCACGCGCACCTTCCCGACGCCGCCCTATCCGTCGACCCACAATCTCGGCACCAACCGGATGAGCGAGAAGGCGGCAGACGGCGTCGTCAACAAGCATGGCCAGACGCACGACATCAAGAACCTGTTCGTGTCGGACGGCAGCCAGTTCACGACGGGTGCCGCCGAAAACCCGACCTTGACGATCGTGTCGCTGGCGATCCGCCAGGCCGATTACATCGCCGCGCAGATGTCGGCCAAGACGATCTGAGCCGGCAAGAAATCGCCCCGTAACCGGGGCGGTGCCAATTTCAGTGTCCTCCCGGGCCGCAAGGCGGAACGCGCAACGCGCGTTCCGCCTTTTTGTGTGACCAGACTGATTAGGCGCCGACCGGCTGCCCGTCCTTGCGGCGGATGGCGACCACGGACGGGCGGGGCAACTGGCCGTCCTTGAAGTCGGGCCACAGTGTCTGCACTTTGTCGAGCGTCTCGGCGTCCTCGGCCGGGTGCTGGACCGACAGGAACAAGGTCGTGCCGTCGGGGGTAAAGCAAGGGCCGGTCGCTTCGGCGCCATGCGGGCAAGTGAACAGCAGCTTCGGCAGGCCGCGCGCCGGGCCTTCGGTGTCGACGCCGTAGACGCCGTCCGGCAGGTCGAAATCATTGGCACCGTCGGTCGCCACCCAGAGCCGGCCGGCCGGATCGAAGGTGATGTTGTCGGGGCAAACGAACCAGCCATTGTCCGATGTGTCCGGGTGGAAGGTGGCGCCGACCGCGGCGTCCTTTGGGTTGCCGCACAGCACGAACAGATCCCAGGCATATTTGTCGGCGGTATGGTCGGCGTCCACGCCGCGACCGCTTGGCGGGATCAGTTCGACGATGTGGCCCCAGAGGTTTTCCGGACGCGTGTTGGCCGGATTGACCTTCGACTGGTCGCGCTTCTTGTTCTTGGTCATCACCGCATAGACGCGGCCAGTCACCGGATTGGTCTCGATGTCCTCGGGGCGGTCCATCGGCGTGGCACCCAGCGCGTCCGCCGCCAGCCGTGTTTTCAGCAGCACTTCGGCCTGATCGGCAAAGCCGTTTTCAGCCGTAAGCTTGCCCTGGCCGTGAATCAGCGGCAGCCAGGTCATGGAGCCATCGGCGTCGTAGCGCGCAACCGAAAGCACGCCATCGTCCAGCAGGTCGTTGCCGGAGGCCGGTTTGGCCGGATCGTAGGCCTTGTTCGAGACGAAGCGGTACATGTATTCGAAATAATCGTCGTCGCCCATGTAGACGACGACGCGGCCGTCCTTGTTGAGGACAACCGTCGACGCCTCATGCGACATGCGGCCAAGCGCGGTGCGCTTTACCGGCTTGGAATGGGGATCATAGGGGTCGATCTCGACCACCCAGTCGAAACGGTTGGCCTCGTTCGGCTCCTTGTCGATGTTGAAGCGGTCGTGGAAGCGGCCGCGGCCATAGATGTCGGAACCGTCGAAGCCATAACGATCGAGGATGTCCGCGGTCGGCGCCTTCTTCGGATCGCCGCCGAACAGGTCGGAAACACCTTCCTCGCAGGTCAGCACGGTGCCCCACGGGGTGAAGCCGCCGCTGCAATTGTAACTGGTGCCGAGCACTTTCGTGCCGGTGGCATCGGCCGAGGTCTGCATCAAGGCGTGGCCGGTAACCGGGCCGGAGACGGTCATTTCGGTGTTGACGGTGATGCGGCGGTTGAGCGGGCTGTCCTCGACCAACGACCACTTGCCATCCTTCAACAGCACTTCGACGATCGAGTGGCCCATGGCGGCCATGCCGAGATCGACCTGTTCCTTGCTCATCGTCTTGCCGGCGTCATCCTCGGTCATGCCGGGAAACATGACATTGGGCGAGATGTATTCGTTGTTGACGCAGAGCAGGCCGTGGTCGGAATTGACCGTGCCTTTTGGCAGCGGCAGGAAGGCGATGTAGTCACAGTTGTAACCAAAGCGCTTCTCTTGCTCGTCGGCAGCGACTTTGTTGCCGTCGAAATCCGGCAGACCCGCGACGAGCGGGTCGCCCCAGCGTGCCACGATCGTGGTCTCATAGCCCTCTGCGGCGGCGTGGGTCTTGTCGTAGACGCGCTTCAACTCGGGAAAGCCAAGTGTGGAAAGCGCCGCGGCATGTGTTTCTCCGGCAAACAACGAACCGACGAAGCTGCCGCCGGCGATCAAAACACCAGATGCGAGGCTGCCTTTCAGGAGAGTACGGCGCGAGACGCGCTCGGCGATGACGTCGCGAATGACAGGGGAGGATGAAGACGGGGAATTGGCCATTGTGTCTGCCTCTCAAGGTGGATGGTGACGGCGCACCGCTGCCTATCCAGTTTCGGCAACATCCAGATGACATGAGAGAGAGGCAGGCCCGCCGAGGCGGCGGCCATTGCCAGGGAATAACTTACTGGCCGCTTCCTTTGGTGCAGGTCGAGGCGGTGAAGGCGCCGTCGGGCTGCCTCATGATGATGTCGAAGGAGGGCGCACTTTGACCGTCGAGCGTGGCCTGGGTCAGCGACAGCGAGTTGCCGCCAGCGGTATAGCCGCCGAGCGGTCCCAGCCAGGAGATCACGCCGTTTGCATCCATCTGGTAATTGTAGCCCTGCTGGGCGGTCCCGAAGGTGACTGGGCCGCTGTAGACGTTGCCCTTGATGGTGATGTCACCGAGGTCGAGGAACATGCCAAGCAGGTACACTTCGCAGTGGTAGATGCCGTCGGGCATCTTACCGTCGCTGAAGTCGGCTCGGGCAGTGCCGGTCGCTGCCGCCAGAAGCAATATGCCGATAAAAATGCGTGAAATGCCGGATGCCATGACGTCGCTCGTTTGATTGGGCGAGCTTGCCCTATTTCTGCGCCGAGCCGCAACATCCGCCGGCGAAGTCCAAAAACTAGGCACATTGCCAATTTGGGCGAAAATTAGGCAGGCGCCTTGTGCGCTGCGCAAATTTCTCTCAATCAATTTTTAACCGGTCTTCTTTGTTTTCATAAAGCTAATATACCAAGCACCTGATAATGTTTAACTATCACCTATTATTCGGCATCTCCTGAGCGATTGGCACGGGGGTTGCATTGCATTGTTGCGGTGCAATCAACCAGCCTGGGAGTGTTAGGCATGAGGGGTAATTTCTCGACAATAACAAAAATGTTTTCGGCGAGCGTCGTTGCCGGCCTGTTGATGTCCATGCCTGCCAGGGCGGCCGACGACACGATCAAGGTCGGCATTCTCCATTCGCTGTCGGGGACCATGGCGATTTCGGAGACGACGCTGAAGGACGCCATGCTGATGCTTATCGACGAGCAGAACGCCAAAGGTGGCCTGCTTGGCAAGAAGCTCGAAGCCGTGGTCGTCGATCCGGCTTCCAATTGGCCGCTGTTCGCCGAAAAGGCGCGCGAGCTGATCTCCAAGGACAAGGTCGCCGCGGTGTTCGGCTGCTGGACCTCGGTGTCGCGCAAATCGGTGCTGCCGGTGTTCTCAGAGCTCGACAACATCCTGTTCTATCCCGTCCAGTATGAGGGCGAGGAGAGCGAGCGCAACGTGTTCTACACAGGTGCGGCGCCGAACCAGCAGGCCATTCCGGCTGTCGACTATCTGATGAGCGAGGATGGCGGTTCGGTGAAGCGCTGGGTGCTTGAAGGCACCGACTACGTTTATCCGCGCACCACCAACAAGATCCTTGAGGCCTATCTGAAGGCCAAGGGCGTCGCGGCGGAAGACATCATGGTCAACTACACGCCGTTCGGCTTCTCCGACTGGCAGACCGAAGTTTCCGCAATCAAGAAATTCGGTTCGGCCGGCAAGAAGACCGCCGTCGTCTCGACGGTCAATGGCGACGCCAACGTGCCGTTCTACAAGGAGCTCGGCAACCAGGGCATCAAGGCCGAGGACATTCCGGTCATGGCCTTCTCGGTCGGCGAAGAAGAGCTTGCCGGTCTCGACACGGCGCCGCTGGTCGGCCATCTCGCCGCCTGGAACTACTTTGAGAGCGTCGATACGCCCGAGAACAAGAAATTCATCGCCGACTGGCACAAGTTCATCAAGAACGACAAGCGCACCACCAACGACCCGATGGAAGCCCATTATATCGGCTTCAACATGTGGGTGAAGGCGGTCGAGAAGGCTGGCACCACCGATCCGGACAAGGTCATTGACGCCATGATCGGCGTTTCGGTGCCCAACCTGACCGGCGGCTATTCGACGATGATGCCGAACCACCACATCACCAAGCCGGTGCTGATTGGCGAAATCCAGGCTGACGGCCAGTTCGAGACGGTTTCGCGCACGCCGGGCCTGGTGATGGGCGACGAATGGTCCGACTACCTGCCCGACTCCAAGGACCTCATCTCCGATTGGCGCGCGCCTCTGTCTTGCGGCAACTTCAACGTCGCCACCGGCAAGTGCGGCGGCAAGGGTACGAACTGATCCTCCCGGGCTGACCAGGTCTGGACCGCAGGTCCATGACCTCAGACCGCAGCGTCCGGATGGTTTCCTCCGCCGTCCGGACGCCCAATTCAACGTTCAAGGGTCGCCTGAAGCCGATGAACCTGTTGCGCGCGATTGGCCTGACGCTTTTGTTCCTGCTGGCGACGCTGTCGTCGTCGGGTGCTGGCGAAGCCGATCTGCGTGGCATCATCGCCAAATTCGCGACGGCCAAGGGTTTTTCCGAGACAGGCGCTGTCGTCCACGACCTGGCGGCCACAGGTGATCCGGCTGTCGAACGACCGCTCGCGGCACTTGCCGACGGCAACCTCTACATCCGCAAGGCCGATTCACTGGTCTTCGTCGGCAAGGAAGCGGGCGACAGCGTCGAGCTGTTCGACCCGCTGAGCGGCGAGAAATCGGCGGATGCCGCCAAGGACGGCATCACCAAGATCAAGGTCAACAACACGCTGCGCCGCGTCATACGCGATGCGCTGGGCACGCTGACGCTCGGCGCCAAGGATCCGGCCGTGCGCATCGCCGCTGCCGACACCATGTTCAAGACACCCGATGCCGCAAACATCGGGCCGCTCGACACCGCGATCGCCAGCGAGACGGTGGCCAGCGTCAAGGCCCTGCTCGAACAGGCCCGTGCCGCCTCTGTCCTGGTTTCTGACCGGCCGGATGCCGACAAGCTCGCCGCCATCGCGCTGATCGGCGCACGGGGCGACCGTGATGCGGTTTCGCTGCTCACCTCGGTCGAGGAGAACGCCTCGGCTGCGGGCAAGGAGGCGACGACGGCCGCAATCGCCGACATCAATTCGACGCTGGCCTTCTGGGATGCCGGCCAGAACATCTGGTACGGGATTTCGCTGGGCTCGGTGCTGCTGCTGGCGGCAATCGGGCTTGCCATCACCTTCGGCGTCATGGGCGTCATCAACATGGCGCATGGCGAGATGGTCATGCTCGGCGCCTACACGACCTTTGTCGTCCAGCAGGTGATCCGCACATCCTTTCCCGACCTGTTCGACTGGTCGCTCGTCATCGCGCTGCCGCTCGCCTTCCTCGTCGCGGCGCTTGTCGGCTTGGCCATCGAACGTGGCGTTATCCGCTTTCTCTACGGGCGGCCGCTGGAGACACTGCTGGCGACATGGGGCGTGTCGCTGATCCTGCAGCAGGCCGTGCGCAGCATTTTCGGGCCGACCAACCAGGAAGTAGGCAATCCCTCCTGGATGTCGGGCTCGTTCAATGTCGGCCAGCTCGCGATCACCTGGAACCGCCTCTGGATCCTGGTTTTCGCGCTCTCCGTCTTTGCCGTGCTGCTCTATGTGATGAAGCGCACGCCCTGGGGGTTGCAGATGCGCGCCGTCACCGCCAACCGGCGCATGGCCGCCTCGATGGGCATCAGGACGCCATGGGTCGACGCGCTGACCTTCGCGCTGGGTTCCGGTATTGCCGGCATCGCCGGTGTTGCGCTCAGCCAGATCGACAATGTCTCGCCCAATCTCGGCCGCGGCTACATCATCGACAGTTTCATGGTCGTCGTCTTCGGCGGCGTCGGCAATCTGTGGGGCACGCTGGTCGGCGCCTTCTCGCTCGGCATCGTCAACAAGTTCCTCGAGCCCTATGCCGGCGCGGTGCTCGGCAAGATCGTCGTGCTGGTGCTGATCATCCTGTTCATCCAGAAGCGCCCGCGCGGCCTGTTCGCGCTCAAGGGCAGGGCGGTGGAAGCATGATCACCGGACGCTTCTTCGCCGCGGGGGCGGACCGCCGCATCGCGATCACGATTCTCATCCTGCTGGCGGTGGCCGTCATCGTGCCGCTGCTAAACCTGGCTGTGTCGCCGACCAGCGGCTTCTACGTGCCGTCCTACATTGTCGCGCTGACCGGCAAATATCTCTGCTATGCGCTGCTCGCTTTGGCGCTCGACCTTGTCTGGGGCTATTGCGGCATTCTCTCGCTCGGCCACGGTGCGTTCTTCGCGCTCGGCGGCTATGCGATGGGCATGTACCTGATGCGCCAGATCGGCGCGCGCGGCGTCTACGGCAACCCCATCCTGCCGGACTTCATGGTGTTCCTGAACTACAGGGAATTGCCCTGGTTCTGGACGGGTTTCGACCATTTTTGGTTCGCCGGGCTCATGGTGCTGGCGATACCTGGCCTGCTCGCCTTCGTCTTCGGCTGGTTCGCCTTCCGCAGCCGTGTCACCGGTGTCTACCTCTCCATCATCACCCAAGCGATGACCTATGCGCTGCTGCTCGCCTTCTTCCGCAACGACATGGGTTTCGGCGGCAACAACGGCCTGACCGATTTCAAGGATATTCTCGGCTTCAACGTGCAGGCCGACGCGACGCGTTCAGCGCTGTTCGCCGCCAGCGCGGTGACGCTCGCGCTCGCCGTCTTCGTCACCTGGGCGATCGTCGGATCCAAATACGGCAAGCTCCTGATGGCGGTGCGCGACGCCGAGAGCCGCACGCGCTTCCTCGGCTGGCGGGCGGAGAATGTGAAGCTGTTCGCCTTCACCGTCTCGGCGGTCATGGCCGGCATCGCCGGCGCGCTCTATGTGCCGCAAGTCGGCATCATCAATCCCGGCGAGTTTGAACCGTCCAATTCGATCGAGGTGGTGATCTGGGCTGCCGTCGGCGGGCGCGGCACCATTGTCGGGCCGATCATCGGCGCGCTGCTGGTCAATGCCGGCAAATCCTGGTTCACCGGCGTGTTGCCGGAATTCTGGCTGTTTGCGCTCGGCGGCCTGTTCGTCGCAGTCACTCTTTTGTTGCCCAAAGGCATCGTCGGCATGTGGGATTCCTGGCGCGGCAACGCCAAGGCGCTGCGGGCGGCCTCGCTGGCCGAAGAGGCCGGCACCGACTCCGTCGTCCCATCGCCGCAGAAGATCGTTCGTAGCGCGGCGACAAGGCCTGGCGACTGGTCCTCGTCCAGCCCCGAACCACAGCCGGCGGAGTGAGCGATCATGAGCAAGTCGCACACGATCCTCTATCTCGACGGCGTCTCGGTTTCCTTCGACGGCTTTCGCGCCATCAACAATTTGTCGCTGGTGCTCGACAAGGGCGAGATGCGCGCCATCATCGGCCCCAACGGGGCCGGCAAGACGACGATGATGGACATTGTCACCGGCAAGACACGGCCCGACGAGGGAGAGGTTTTCTTCGACGGCCAGATCGACCTGACCAGGCATGATGAAGCCGAGATCGCCATGATGGGCATCGGCCGCAAGTTCCAGAAGCCGACGGTCTTCGAAAACCACACGATCGAGGAGAATCTGATGTTGGCGTTGAAGGGGCCGCGCTCGATCTTCCCGGCGCTGTTCCATCGCCGCTCGGCCGCCGAAGCGCGGCAGATCGACGACATTCTCGGCATCATCCGGCTCGGCGACAAACGCGACCAGCTGGCGGCAAATTTGAGCCATGGACAAAAGCAGTGGCTGGAGATCGGCATGCTGCTCGCGCAGGACCCGAAGCTGCTGCTGGTCGACGAGCCGGTCGCCGGCATGACCGATGCAGAGACCGAGGAAACCGCGCGGCTGCTCAAGGAGATCGCGCGCGACCATTCGGTCATCGTCGTCGAGCACGACATGCATTTCGTGCGCGAACTGGGCGTCAAGGTCACCTGCCTGCACGAAGGCTCGGTGCTGTCCGAAGGCACGCTCGATTTCGTGTCTGCCGACGAGCGCGTCGTCGAAGTCTATCTGGGGAGATGAGCATGGTCTGGCGGGTTCAATTCCATCGCTTCGATCTGTCCTTCCTGCGGTTCTGGAGAAGGCGCTGACATGCTCGAAGTTTCCGATGCCACGCTGCACTACGGCGCCGCCCAGGCGCTGCGTGGCGTGTCGCTGAAGGCCGGCGCCGGCAAGATCACCTGCGTGCTCGGCCGCAACGGCGTCGGCAAGACCAGTTTGATGAGATCGATCGTCGGCCACCATCGGCTGACGAGCGGAAGCGTTGCCTTCGAGGGGAAGGCGCTCGACCGGAGCGCGGCGTATGACCGCGCCCGGTCGGGCATCGCATTCGTACCGCAGGGCAGGGAGATCTTTCCGCTGCTCACGGTGCGGGAAAACCTGGAATCGGGCTTTGCGCCGCTGAAGCGTGGCGACCGCAACGTGCCGGCCCATGTCTTCGAGTTGTTCCCGGTGCTGAAGCAGATGCTGGGTCGCCGTGGCGGCGACCTTTCCGGTGGCCAGCAGCAGCAGCTGGCCATAGGCAGGGCGCTGGTGATGCGGCCGAAGCTGCTGGTGCTCGACGAACCGACGGAAGGCATCCAGCCGTCGATCATCAAGGATATAGGCCGCGCCATCCGCTATCTGCGCGACCAGGCGGGCATCGCCGTGCTTCTGGTCGAACAATATCTCGATTTCTGCCGCGAGCTTGCCGACGAGGTCAACATCATGGACCGCGGCCTGATCGTCCACACCGGCCCGGCGGAAGATCTCGACAGGGCGGATGTCCGCAAATTCCTGACCGTCTAGAGCGCGTCGCATCCAGGCGGATTCAAACGACGCGCTTTAGATCTGTGGTTTTGTCCATGTCGTTGTCCCAAAACCGCTGCGCACTTTTGGGCGACATGGACTAGAATCAGCAATGGACTTCTGGTGACGGTCCGAAGTCTTTCGCAAGTCCAATATTTCTTCGATCCAGTCATCCGTGTCTCTGGCGCGCCGGCGGCTGCGTGCTAGTCTTTTCTTGGCTTTTGTGAGTCGGCCGTTTCCGTATCAGTCTGGTGTTATCGCAGATCGAGGGGCGCGGCGAAGGCCGGGCAAGTTCCACGCAAGCATGCATTCCTAGCTTCCCTCCTGCGATCTGATTGTCGTTCAACGCGTTTGGGCACACAGGCTAAGGGACTGCCATGGAACGTTACGTCGAGGATTATCAGAAGCGCCGGCTAACCGAACGCGTCGATATCATCACCGCGATCAACATATTGAGGTCCCAGGGGTACGATCGCGACGAACTGATCGAGGAAATCACCAAGGTCTTCTATGTCGATCTCGATGCTTTCAACGAAATCGTCATGGCGGCATAAGGCTGGCTTCACTCACGATCGTCTTGCCGAAACAGGCAAGGCTGTCCCGACGATACGGTCGACATATCAGGATCGCAGTTAACCCACGCGCCGGAGTGGCGAGGCGGTGACGCGGTTGCGGCCGCCGCGCTTGGCGGCGTAGAGCGCCTTGTCGGCGGCGCTGAGCACCTTGTCGAAGCTGAGGCCCTCCTTGGTGCCGAAAGCAAATCCGGCACTGACCGTGCATGTCAGCGAACCCGTCTCGGTTTCGATGCGGCACGCGGCGAAGGCGGCCCGTATGGCCTCGGCCGTGGCCTCCGCCGTTTCGGGTAAGGTCCGCTTCAGAACCAGCGCGAACTCCTCGCCGCCCATGCGCGCGGCGACGTCGGTCGGGCGAAGATTGCCGGCGAGTTCCCTCGCGAACACCCTCAGCACCTCGTCGCCAGCCGCGTGGCCGAATTCGTCGTTGATGGCCTTGAAGCCGTCGAGGTCGAACACAACCACAGCGGTGAAGGCGCCGACCGGGGCACTGCCATGCTGGTCGAACAGCGCGCGCCGGTTGAGCAGGCCCGTCAAGGGATCGGTCAGGGCGTTGTGGCGGTGATGCCTGGCCAGACGCCCTTGATTGAGCGCCAGCGACAGCGCGCCAATGCCGGTCATGCTGGCGATGACGATGATGAGGCTCAACTCCTCTGCCCAATTGCTTGGTGCATGCCCAAGGATCAGCTTTCCGTCCCAAGCGAGAACCATGGCGCAGAGGGCGAAGGACGTGGCCGTGGCCGAATAGAGTGCGGTGATCCCGATTGTCAGGGCAGGGGCTTCGTTGCGACCCTTCCAGTATTCGAGCGCCGTTGCGAACAGAAGCAAGGCAGCAAACAGGTTCTCCAGCATGAAGCCGAGACCGTCATAGCCGAGAGCCATGGCAGGCAGTACGACGGCCAGCGAAATGCTGCCAACCACCGTTCGCGGGATCGGCGAGCCGCCGGTTCGGAACTGGTAGGCCGCGCCCAGCATGGCTGAAAAACCAAGCAGGAGCAGGGCAACTGTTGCAATGCCGAGCACGCGCCCGGGCATGTCGATATAGGCGTCATAGGCAAAAATGTCGGCGACCACCAACAGCAGGCTGACCGCCCATGTCAGCAGGAATTTCTCCGAGCGAGCAGTCAACCACATACCAAACAGTGTCAGGCTCAGGCAGGTGGCGGAAAAACCAACAGCCAGCAGAAGTGAAGTGTAGTCGAGCGACATGCCCTCGTTCCTTGCCGGCGGCGATCCCAGCTCTGCGGCTTGGCCAGGCTGGATTCATGCAGCAAGGAGGTATCGATAAGGTTACGAATGTGCCGAAATTGCTTCGATCGGCCGCCTTGCTGCGCCAAAAACGCATAGGAGAGGCGCTTGGCGTGAAAGTCTTATGCCGATGTTCTTAGTCGGCCACCCGCTTCAACAGCGCCATGGCGCCGAACGGCGCGCGCACCTTGCCCTCGGTGATGAAGTAGACGAACACGTCGCGCGGTTTGACGGGTGCTTCGGTCGAGGGATCGGTGCGCGGCAGGTCGGCCGGCACCTTGCCTTCCGCCCAGGTCTTGGCGCGCGCGGCCCATTCATCCAGGCCTGCCGGCGTGTAGCAATCGGGATTGTCGTCGCTGCCGGTCTGCAGCCGGGCATAGATGAAATCGCCGGTGACGTCGGCGATGGCCGGATATTTAGCGTGGTCGGCATAGACGATCGCCGCCTTGTATTTGCGCACCAGCGCTGCGAATTCCGGCACCATGAAACTGTCGTTGCGCACCTCGACCGCGTGGCGCAGCCCAACGCCGTCCTGCTTTTCCGGGAGCAGCTTGAGGAAGGCTTCGAAATCGTCCGGGTCGAACTTTTTCGTCGGCGCGAACTGCCACAGGATCGGTCCGAGCTTTTCACCGAGCGCCGCCACGCCCGAGCCGAGGAAGCGCATCATCGATTCACCGGCCTGGCCGAGCACGCGCCGGTTGGTGACGAAGCGGTTGCCCTTGAGCGAATAGACGAAACCGTCTGGCGCTTCGCTCGCCCATTTGACGAAGGTCGGTTCCTTGAAGCTGGAATAATAGGTGCCGTTGACCTCGATGCTCGACACCTGCCTGCTGGCAAATTGCAGTTGCTTGGCCTTGGAGAGCTTTTCGGGATAAAAGGACGTATCCCAGGGTTCGAACGTCCAGCCGCCCATGCCGGAGCGGATTGTTCCCGATTTGCTCATTGCCATCCTCCCGAATTCAGAAAAATCAGGCCGTCGTGATCTTGTCGACCGGCTTCGCCATGTCGACGAGCACCCATCCTGGCCGGTATGGATTGGGCCGGCGACCCGTTTCGTGGAAACCATAGGCCAGATAGAGCGCGATGTTCCGCTCCATTTTGGCGTTGGTGTAGAGCCGCACCTCGGGCAGGCCCCACGCCAGCGTCTGGTCGTCCGCGTGTTTGAGCAGGGCAATGCCAAAGCCCTTGCCCTGAAATCCTGGCGCGACGGCGACTGAGAAGATCATCGCGTGGTCGTCATGACGCTCCAAAGTGAGCAGACCGGCAAGTTCGCCGTCACGCTCCAGAAGCCAGACCTCGTCACGCGCGATACGCGGTGCATAATCCTCAGTGACGGGGATCGGTGGCGCGCCGAACAGCGCGGAATAGGGCGCGTAGGCGGCTTCCGTCAGCGAGACGACAGTTTCGAGATCACCGGGAAGCGCTCTTCGGATTGTCATTCAAATGCTCTCCAAGCGCCGACTGGTTCGCCATCACTCCGCCGCTTCGCGCTTGCCTCCGGGGCGCCGCTCCAGCAGCTCCTTGAGGAACTGGCCGGTGTAGCTGCGCTTTTCGCGCACGATCGCTTCCGGCGTGCCGGACGCCACCAGTTCGCCGCCGCCGTCGCCGCCTTCGGGGCCGAGGTCGAGCACCCAGTCGGCGGTTTTTATCACCTCGAGATTGTGCTCGATGACCACCACCGTGTTGCCCTGGTCGACCAGTTCGTGCAGCACTTCCAGCAGCTTGGCGACATCGTGGAAATGCAGACCGGTGGTCGGCTCGTCCAGGATGTAGAGTGTCTTGCCGGTCGCCTTGCGCGACAGTTCCTTGGCGAGCTTGATGCGCTGCGCCTCGCCGCCCGACAGCGTCGTCGCCTGCTGGCCGATATGGATGTAGCCGAGGCCGACCTGCTTCAGCGTGTCGAGCTTGTCGCGCACGCCTGGCACGGCGGCGAAGAAATCGACGCCTTCCTCGACCGTCATGTCGAGCACGTCGGCGATCGACTTGCCCTTGAACAGAACGTCGAGCGTCTCGCGGTTGTAGCGCTTGCCGTGGCAGACGTCGCAGGTGACGTAGACGTCGGGCAAAAAGTGCATCTCGATCTTGATGACGCCGTCGCCCTGGCAGGCCTCGCAGCGGCCGCCCTTGACGTTGAAGGAGAAGCGGCCGGGTTGGTAGCCGCGCGCCTTGGCTTCCGGCAGCCCGGCGAACCAGTCGCGGATCGGCGTGAAGGCGCCGGTGTAGGTGGCGGGGTTGGAACGCGGTGTGCGCCCGATCGGCGACTGGTCGATGTCGATGACCTTGTCGAGGAATTCGAGGCCCTCGATGCGGTCGTGGTCGGCCGGATGCTCGCGCGAACCCATGATGCGGCGCGACGCCGCCTTGAACAGCGTCTCGATCAGGAAGGTCGACTTGCCGCCGCCTGATACGCCGGTGACGGCGGTGAAGGTGCCGAGCGGGATTTCGGCGGTGACGTTCTTCAGATTGTTGCCGCGCGCGCCGACGATCTTCAGCCGCCGGTTCTTCTTCGCCTCGCGCCGCACGGCGGGCGTCGCCACTTCGAGCGCGCCCGACAGATATTTGCCGGTGATCGAATTGGGATTGGCCATCACCTGCTGCGGCGTGCCCTGGGCGATGATCTCGCCGCCATGGATGCCGGCGGCAGGGCCCATGTCGACGACATAGTCGGCATGCAGGATGGCGTCCTCGTCATGCTCGACGACAATCACCGTGTTGCCGATGTCGCGCAGGTGCTTCAGCGTGTCGAGCAGGCGTGCGTTGTCGCGCTGGTGCAGGCCGATCGACGGCTCGTCGAGGACATAGAGCACGCCGGTGAGACCGGAGCCGATCTGCGAAGCCAGGCGAATGCGCTGGCTCTCGCCGCCCGACAGCGTGCCGGAATTGCGCGACAGCGTCAGGTAGTCGAGCCCGACATCGTTGAGGAAGCGCAGCCGCTCGCGGATCTCCTTCAAGACGCGCACGGCGATCTCGTTCTGCTTGTCGTTGAGCGAGGCTGGCAGGTCGGTGAACCACTTGTCGGCGTTGCGGATCGACTGTTCGGTGACTTCGCCGATGTGCTTGCCGGCGATCTTCACGGCCAGTGACTCGGGCTTGAGCCGATAGCCCTTGCAGACCGGGCAAGGCGTCGCCGACATGAAGCGCTCGATTTCCTCGCGCATCCAGGCGGATTCGGTTTCTTTCCAGCGGCGCTCGAGATTGGGGATGACGCCTTCAAAGGTCTTGGTGGTCTTGTAGGAGCGCAGGCCGTCATCATACTGGAAGGTGATTTCGCGCTCGCCGGTGCCGCGCAGGATGGCCTCCTGGGCTTCCGCGCTCAAATCCCTGAACTTGTCGCCGAGCTTGAAATTGTAGGCCTTGCCCAGCGCTTCAAGCGTCTGCGCGTAATAGGGCGAGGTCGATTTCGCCCACGGGCTGACGGCGCCGTCGCGCAGCGAGACGTTCTCGTCGGGCACGACGAGGTTGGGGTCGATGGCGCGCTGGCTGCCGAGACCGTCGCAGGTCGGGCAGGCGCCAAACGGATTGTTGAACGAGAACAGCCTGGGCTCGATCTCGGGAATGGTGAAGCCGGAGACCGGGCAGGCGAACTTTTCCGAAAACAGGATGCGCTCGTGCGTCTCGTTCTTGGACTTGTTGACCGAATCCTCGCCGGTCTGGCTGGCGTCGAGCGGCTTGTCGGCGAATTCGGCGACCGCCAGCCCATCGGCGAGCCTCAGTGCCGTCTCGATGGAATCGGCAAGCCGGGTGGCGAGATCGCCACGCACGACGATGCGGTCGACGACGACGTCGAGGTCATGCTTGTACTTCTTGTCCAGCGCCGGCACATCGGCGATTTCATAGAAGACGCCGTCGACCTTGACGCGCTGAAAGCCCTTCTTCTGCAGTTCCAGCAATTCCTTGCGGTACTCGCCTTTGCGGCCGCGCACCATCGGCGCCAGGATGAACAGGCGGGTGCCTTCCTCGACCGCCAGCACACGGTCGACCATCTGGGACACCGTCTGGCTTTCGATCGGCAGGCCGGTGGCCGGCGAATAGGGGATGCCGACGCGCGCGAAGAGAAGCCGCATGTAGTCGTAGATTTCGGTGACGGTACCGACGGTCGAACGCGGGTTCTTCGAGGTCGTCTTCTGCTCGATCGAAATGGCCGGCGACAGGCCGTCGATCTGGTCGACGTCCGGCTTCTGCATCATTTCGAGGAATTGCCGCGCATAGGCCGACAGGCTCTCGACATAGCGGCGCTGGCCTTCGGCGTAGATGGTGTCGAAGGCGAGCGACGATTTGCCGGACCCGGACAGGCCGGTCATGACGATCAGGCTGTCACGCGGCAAGTCGAGATCGACATTCTTCAAATTGTGTTCGCGCGCCCCGCGAATGGAAAGGTATTTATGGTCGGCCATTGCCGGTCGCCGCCTCAGAAGCTGGAATTTCCTGGAATGGCGGGTTTTCCCGGCCATCCCCTATGTAGGTAATTTTGCCGCCACGTCGAGAGACGCCACAATTCCCGACAAAGGCGTTTAACCGTCTTTCGCGTGAACGGGCAAGCGGAAAGAACAAAGGCCGAACACGCTCCTGACAAAGCTGTGCAAAAACTGACTTGTACGTAACCTCCCGGTGATCACGTTTTTCGGTAACCGGCTATTGATGGTTGACGTCCCCGACTCAGGGGCGCAGTGTCCAGAAGTCAACCGAAGCCGGCTGTCTTTCGATGGCCTCGCCGCCAGAGGCGGCCTGCGAGACGCCGCAGGCATCTGCGATTTGTGCTTCGGGACGACACGTCGCAACGGACAAGGGAGTGGAGCCATGACGCCACCGGATCGTCCCCTAGGGTTCCAGTTGTCACTGGAGCCGCGGCAGGCATAAGTGCCAGGGTTTAGCGTTTGCGCCACCCGGCAAACCGTGACCTGCCATATCCCACAAAAATCAGAGACTGCTAGTCGGATCGTCGGCTGAATGCCGCGGAGCATCCGAAATCAAACGCCGGCAGTACACTCCCGGCAAAAATTGGATTTGAGATCCAAAAAGGCCCCGACCGTTTGCGCAAAGCACGGCGGGGCCATTTTCATGCGCGGCTTGTTTTGTCGACCATGGCGCGGCGCACGACGCTGGACAGATCATGCAGTCAGTGGCGCGGCAGCCCGGTGGCGCCAGCGCCGACATCAACTGTGATGCTGCCGGAAATCCTGACATTCGTGTTGCCGATCTTGAACTGGCCGTTCCCATTGCTGGGGGATGCGTCGTCGGGTTCGGGCTGCGGAGCCGGCTTGGCGATGCGATAGTCGCTGGTCACGCCGGGCAGGGCGCCTTTCCGCGCTGCCGGCGAGCTGTCGTCGGCAATGGCGGTGCCGCTCATGGAGCCGGCAAGAGCGATCACGACCACGGCGATGACGCGATGCAATGTTCTGGACGGATGAGTGTCGGTCATCGCCCAGTTATAGGGGCGTGTCGACGAGGCGACCAGACCGGCGTCGTCAAATCTTCGACAGCCGGCGACGCGCTTCAGCCTCACGCGGCCTGTTTGCGCGTATCGAAAACATGGTCGACAAGACCCCAGGCCTGAGCCTCGCGGGCCGTCATGAAGTGGTCGCGGTCCAGCGTGCGCTCGACCTCTTCATGGGTGCGGCCGCAATGCTGCGCATAGAGTTCGGCCATATGCCGCTTTGTCTGGCCGATGCGCTCGGCATGGCGCTGGATGTCGGAGGCCTGACCCTGGAATCCACCCAGCGGCTGATGCAGCAGGATCGTGGCGTTCGGCAGCGAGATGCGACGCCCGGCCGTGCCCGCCATCAACAGAAACGAGGCCATCGACGCGGCAAAGCCCATGCACACTGTCGACACCGGGCAGCTGATGTATTGCATGGTGTCGTAGATGGCGAAACCGCTGGTCACCACGCCGCCAGGCGAGTTGATGTAGAGCGATATCTCCTTGTCGGGATTGTCCGATTCCAGCGACAGCATCTGCGCGCAGACCAACGCCGAGATGTCGTCGTTGATTTCACCGTTGATGAAGATGATGCGCTCGCGCAGCAGGCGCGAGAAAATGTCGAAGGCGCGTTCGCCGCGGCTCGACTGCTCGATCACCATCGGAACCAGATTGGCAAGGCCGCTCATTGTTTCGTCTCCGTCCGTTTCGTTGTTCAGGCCGCGCGCAGCAACAGCAAAGGCGTGTTCGCGGCGGCCGGCCGTCTTGGATTGCGCGACCCCAGCGAAAGGCTGCAGCCGGCGCCGGCCATGGCAACGGCGGGCATTGCCGTTCGGGCAAAACCGTCATGGACGATGCGCAGATGCGTGCCGCCGGAAACGGTGCGGGCGAGTGTGAAGGTGACAATGCTGTCGAGCGGGCTGTCGAGCCCAGCCTGCCGCGCGGCATCGCCTGGCTGCGGCCGCTCGCGCCAGGAATAGCGCAGCAACCGCTCGGGCTCGGCGTCGATGATCTCGCATTCGATCGCCGCGTCCGGCCCGGCGAAGGCAAAACGGCTGCCGGTCTCAGGGCTGATGTCGTTCGGCATCATCCAGGCAGCGAGCAACTCCGGCACGGTCAGTGCCCGCCACACCTTTTCCGGCGGCTCCGGCAGGTCGCACTCAAACTCGATCGCGTCGGGCGCAGTGTTGGTGTCCGCGTGGCTTTGGTCTGTCATTGATCCCATGCTCTTCATTGATCCATGTCCTTCAAAACCGCCTTCAGCCTTTCGATGCGCTCCGGCCAGAAGGTCCGGTAGCGTTCGATCCAGGAGAGCAAGGGGGCAAGCCCTTGCGGATCGGCGCGGTAGTAGGCGTTGCGGCCCGCTCTCCGCTCGACCACCAAGCCAGCGCTGCGCAACACCGCCAGATGCTGGGAGACGGCGGGTTGCGACACCGTCATGCCGTTGCGCAATTCCGAGACGCTCATTTCGCCAGCGGCAAGCTGCTCAAAGACGGCGCGGCGCGTCGGGTCGGCAAGGGCGCGGAAAATCTCTGCTTCGATCATGGCAAAAGCATAAGTCGATACTTATTGATTTGGCAAGCGCTGTTTTTACGAGCTGGTCGGAAGCCAGCGCCTCACCACCCCGGCAGGTCCATCAAACGTCGCCTCGAAGATTGGCGACGCAAGCACAGCGTGGATGTGAAGCGTTCCGGTGCCGACGTTCTTGAACCCGTGTTTCCTGTTCGCGGGAACAACGAGAGACTGGCCCGAAGTCAGGACGTTGTGCTCATCGTCGATCCACATCTCGGCCCTGCCGGCGATAACGGTCAGCACTTCCTCGACGGGATGCCAATGCGTTGGGGCACCTACCGTGGGCTCGACCCATTGCTCGAATATGCAAAGTTGCGATGCACCGTTGCTTGCCGACACATGCATACGCGTTCCCACACCTGCTCGCCATTGCTCGCGTGGCTGGTCCTCATGTGTGACGGAGTTCATTGATTGCCCCCGACCCATTCCCGATTTCATGGAAATTTCGGACCGGAACACTACATCTTGCTGACAAACATTGACAGAACGCCACGGGCGTCATAGAACAAAAAGGGAACAAAAACCTTGTGGGAAAAGCCAGCCATAGCAGGCGGCGATGGTCTGCAGCCTGTAAGGTGCTGCGACAAAAATTTGTTTCGGATGAGCGCGGAGAAATATCATGGCGGGTAGCGTCAACAAGGTCATTCTGGTCGGCAACCTCGGTGCAGATCCGGAAATCCGTCGCCTGAACTCGGGCGAGCCGGTCGTCAACATCCGCATTGCGACGTCGGAAAGCTGGCGCGACAAGAATTCCGGCGAGCGCAAGGAAAAGACCGAGTGGCACAACGTCGTCATCTTCAACGATCAGCTTGCCAAGGTGGCCGAGCAGTATCTGAAGAAGGGCATGAAGGTCTATGTCGAGGGCCAGTTGCAGACGCGCAAATGGCAGGACCAGACCGGCAACGACAAGTACACGACGGAAGTCGTGCTGCAGAAATTCCGGGGCGAGCTGCAGATGCTCGACGCACGCGGCCAGGGTGAGGGCGGTCAGGTTGGCGGCTATGCCGGTGGTGGCAGCAGCCGTGGTTCCGATTTCGGGCAGTCCAGTCCGAGCGAAAGCTTCAATCGTGGCGGCGGCGCCAAGAGCGGCGGTGGCGGTGGTTCGTCGCGCGAACTGGACGACGAAATCCCGTTCTGAGGACAATCAGCCACGGGAGAGGCGGCAATGTCGCTGCAACCGCTGCTTGCCGCCCCTTCTCCGGTTCCCTGGCATGCCTTTGCGGCTTTCGCCGCACTGGCGATAGGGGCCACGCAGCTGGCGCTGCCGAAGGGAACGCCGCGCCATCGCATTGCGGGCTATGTCTGGGCCGCGCTGATGCTGGTCATCGCCGTCTCGAGTTTCTGGATTCATCAGATCCGCCTCGTCGGTCCTTTCAGTCCGATCCATCTCCTGTCGATCCTGGTGCTGGTCGCCGTACCGCTGGCGGTGTGGCACGCGCACAATCATCGCGTCGCCAAGCATCGCAAGTCGATGATTGCGCTGTATGTCTTTGCGCTGGTCGGGGCCGGCATCTTCACGCTGTTGCCGGGCAGGGTCATGCACGATGTCGTCTTTGGCGTCGCGCGAGCCGGACCATGATCCTATTTAATCCTTGAGGCGGATGACCCCAAGTGGAAGGAATATCAGGTGAAAGCACGTGTAAAGTGGGTGGAGGAGCGCACCTTCGTCGGCGAATCCGGCAGCGGCCACAAAGTAGTGCTGGGAACCGCGCTCGGACCGGAAGGCAAGACGCCAGGACCTAGTCCGATGGAACTGGTGCTGATCGGCACCGGYGGCTGTTCGGCCTACGATGTCGTGCATATCCTCGAAAAGGGGCGCGAGGCGATCGAGGATTGCGTGGTCGAGCTCGACGCCGACCGGGCCGAAACCGAGCCCAGGGTGTTTACCCGCATCCACATGCATTTCGTCGTCAAGGGCCGGTCGCTCTCCAGCGACAAGGTCAAACGGGCGATCGATCTTTCGATCGAAAAATACTGCTCAGCCTCCGCGATGCTGGCCAAGACCGCCACGATCACCCACGATTTCGAAGTCATCGATACAACGGCGAAGTAGGGTCGGCTTCGGCGGCTCGTCGCGAGCTATCCCGCCATCAGCGCCTTGATGCCGTCGGCGACGAACTGCACGGCAAGTGCCGCCAGGATGACGCCGAGCAACCGGGTCAGGATCGAACGCCCGGTCTGGCCGAGGATGCGGTCGATGCGTTCGGACAGCACGAACACCAGATAGGTGATGGCAAGGCAGACGAAGATGATGCCGACCAGCGCCGCCTGCGCGGCGAAGCCCTGGAATGAACTGGACAAAAGCACCGTCGCCGAAATGGCGCCGGGGCCGGCGATCAGCGGGATCGCCAGCGGGAAGGCGGCGATGTTGTGGATCATGTCCTTGGTGATGGCGACGTCGCCGATCTTCTCCTTGCGGTCCTGCCGCCGCTCGAACACCATTTCGAAAGCGATGAAGAACAACAGGAAGCCACCGGCGACGCGGAAGGCCGGCAGCGTGATGCCGAACACCGACAGGATCGAGGCGCCGGCAACCGCAAACAGCGCCATCACCAGAAAACCGATGATCGAGGCGCGGACGGAAACCTGCTGGCGCTCCTCGCGGTTCATGCCGCGTGTCACGGCGAGAAACAGCGGCGCCAGGCCAGGCGGATCGATGGTCACGAGAATGGTGACGAAGGCGTTGAACAGGCTGTCGAAGCTCGGCATCTTTGACCCCTCCCGCCGGGCCGTGCCCGCACCATGACATTGGTAGAGCAAAGCCCGGTCGGTGGGAACCGTCAGAGGGACGAAACCGAAGACTTCGACCCTCCTTTCATGTTGACGCAATTCCGGACAGGAAGTCGTTTCACATTTATTCTGGAGTTGTTTTAGCCGGCAGCGCCACAATAGGCCTCGATGCGATAACCGTCCGGATCGACGACGAAGGCGGCATAGTAGTTTTCGCCATAGTCGGCGCGCAGGCCCGGTGCGCCATTGTCGCTGCCGCCTTCGCTCAAGCCGCCGGCATGGAAGGCGTCGACGCTGCTCCGCGTCGGTGCCGCAAAGCAGAAATGAAGGCCGGATTTTGCGTCCGATGGCACCGGTCGCGCGGCCTCGTTGACCCATAGCACGACGCCTTGCGCGCCATAACCCAACGAGCCCGGCGACTGGCTGAGGCAGCTATAGCCGAGAGGTTTCAGCGCAGCATCGTAGAAGCGCTTGGAAGCGGAGGCGTCGCGAACGCCGATCGAGATATGATCGAATATATTTTTCTCCATTGTTACAATGGCTTGTAGCGTCAGCTTGTTGCCGTTCGGCGCGCCAGGAATTCGGCTTCCAGCCGCCATGTCGCGCCATTGTCATGTGAGCGCTCGCCGAGCCATCGGAAGGAATTCTCGGTGATGCGCGAAAAGCTCCAGCGCACCGAGGAGCCGGCGCCATCGGCGCCCACTTGCACGATCGTGTCGCCTTCGGCACGGCCGAGCTGCCGGCTGTAATACTGGTTGCGTGGGTCGCTCCAGAAGATGTGCCAGGCGTCGGTGGCGGGGTCGTAGACGCGCAATGTCGTGCCATAGAACGTCCATTTGCCGAGCGAAGGCGAGGGGCCGGCGTCCCGCGCGGGCAGGATCCACACGTCCTGGATTGCCCGGCCTTCCAGCACCCAGCCGAAATGCACTTCGCCACTCCCGGTCAGCACCGTGCCGTCCTCGAGATGGCGGGAGGCGTCAAAAGTCCAGGCGCCGACGAAACGGCCATAGAGGTTCAGTTTTTCAGCAAGTCCGTCGATTGGTCCGGCACTGTGCAAGGCTTCGGCAAAGGAGGATTGGTCGTACATGGCTCCGGTCTCTTCTTGTCAGGAGACCGGGAGGAGTAGGCCGCGATGGGGTTCTGGGCTTGGGAAAAATTGCTATATTTCGGTCATGACAGCGACCACGCGTACTCTCGCATTAGGGGCCGGCTGGCACGTGGCGGATGTGATCTGCACGGCCAGCGCCGGTGAGCGGCCGTTCGAGGAAGCCCATCGGGATTTCTGCGTCGCCGCGGTCTCCAGCGGCACGTTCCGCTATCGCGCGCAACAAGGCACAGCGATGCTGGCGCCCGGCGCGCTCCTGCTCGGCAATCCCGGCACATGCTACGAATGCGGGCATGAACATGGCAGCGGCGACCGTTGCCTCTCGTTCCATTTCGGGCCTGCCTATATGGAACGGATCGTGGCAGGTGTGCCGGGCGCGAAGAAGTTGGCTTTCACGGCGCCACGCCTGCCGCCGTTGCCGGCCCTGGCATCCTTACTCGCCGAAGCGGAAACCGCTCGCGAGATGGCCGACATCGACGCCTTCGAGGAACTCGGGCTGCGCATTGCGGGTGCCGCGGTGGCAGCAGTCGCTGGCACGACGCCTGTCAGGCGCGCGCTAAGCCGCCGCGATCAGAAGCGGGTTGCCGAAGCGGTGCGGCGGATCGAACTCGATGCCGACAGGCCGGTCTCGCTTTCAGCGCTTGCCGACGAGACCGCGACCAGCCCCTATCATTTCCTGCGCATCTTCCGGCAGGTCGCGGGCATGACGCCCTACCAGTTCCTGCTTAAGACCCGGCTGCATCGCACGGCGGTGCGGCTGCGCCTGTCCGACGATGCGGTTTCGGTGATCGCCTTCGACGCAGGCTTCAACGATTTGTCGACGTTCAATCGCCGGTTTCGACGCGTCATGGGCGAGACGCCGGGCCAGTATCGCATGCGCCGGGCGAGCGGCGTTGTGCCGCCTTCATCCGTCGCTGCGGCCTTGTGGCGTCAGTCGGACGTCGGTCCGCACCAGCCCGGCAGGTAGTCGGCGTCCTTGGCCTTGGCCAGGTTCAGGGCCTCCTTCATCGCCTTGTCGAAATTCTTCGCCACCGCATCCCGGTCGATGCGCCGGCGCAAAAAGTCGGCCCACAGGAATTCGCTGAACGGAGTAGTGTCCTTGGCGAAACCACCTTGCCGGCGCAGTTCACCGGCCATGCTCCTGTAGGGGTCGTCGACGAGTTCGGCCATGGTCTTGGGAATGGCGTCGTAGCCCCGGCGCCTGCCGTTCTCGTCGAACGGATGCATCCAGCCGCGATTGTCGAGCACGAAGAGGAAGGCGTCCTTGTCTAGGTCCGACAGGTCGCTGATCACCGTAACCAGAACATCCCCGATGCCTTCCTCGAGCAGGGCACGGGCGAGATGGTGGTGATCGGTGACATAGTTGCGCTTCTTCGGCCCCAGCACGACGGGGACCATATGGGTGCCGAGAAAAGTGCCGGTCTTCCTGGCGCTCTGTAAGCGGAGCATCTGGCGCTTCAAGGCGACTTCCCGCATGCCGACGGTGATCTGCGTCGGCCGTAGATCTCTGACTGCGACCGGGGTCAACAAGGGTTCCCGCGTGGTGGTCATTTGGCTTTGTCCTGTTGTTGCGGCTGCTGGTCCGGAGCGAGCGTCCTGATGGCGCCATCGACACTGCGAAAAATCCGCTGCGGGCCGATCAGGTCGGCGATGCCAAATCGTGCCAGCGCCGCCTGGGCGCGCAGCGATTCCATCCGCGCGATGGCAAAGATCGCGCCCGCATTGCGGCAATGGGTGATGGTGTCGATCAGGGCTTGCGCGGCAGTGTAGTCGATCTCGACGATGTTGCTGGCCTCCAGCACGACCAGCTTCACGCTCCCACCCCTGGCATCGACAAGATCGACAAAGCCGCGCTTGAAGCCGTCGGCATTGACAAAGGACAGCGGCGCCTGGAATGCCGCGACGAGCACGCCGGGAAGCTGTTCGCCGGCAACTGGTTCGCTGGGCGGCCACCACACCGAAGTCCCCGGCACCTGTTCCAGTTCGATCAGTTGCGTGCGCGTTGCGGTCCAGATTCCATGCAGGAGTGACAGGCCGATGCCGATCGCAACGCCGGTCTCGATGGGTAGCACGACGATGGCTGCCATGGTGATGAGGATCAATGCGAATTCGACCGGCGCCTGCCGGTAGACATTGGCGAACACCTTCCAGCGCAGAATGTGCTGGGCGACGAATAGCAGAACACCGGCAAGGGCGGCCTGTGGAACATCGGCGAGCAGGCCGCCACCGAAAGCACCCAGCGCCAGCACGATGGCCGCGGCAATGATACCCGCGACCTGTGAGCGGCCACCCGACTGGGAGACGATTGCCGTGCGCGGCGGGCTGGCATTGACCGCAAAGGCGCCGAACAGGCCCGATGCGATGCTGCCGGCACCGACGCCGATGAAATCGCGATTGACGTCGGGAGCGTCACCCTGTTGCGGCGCGAAGGAGCGGGAGGTGGCCGCTGTCTGCACCATGACGACGATGGCGATCAGCAATGCCAGCGGGACCAGCGCCTGCACATCGCCAAGGCTGGCAAGCGGCAGGCTGGCCCGTGGCAGGCCATTGGGCAAGGCGCCGAGCACCTCGACGCCGCGATCCTCGAGGCCGAAGACGGCAACCGCAGAGGTGGCGAGCACCATGCCGATCAATGCGCCGGGGATGCGGGCGCTGATGCGTTCGGCGCAGAATACGGTTCCGAAGACGCCGAGGCCGAGTCCGAGGCTCCAGGGATTGGTGAGATGCAGGCTGCCGGCGATCTCACCGATGCGCCGCAAGGTTTGACCGTTCTCGGCGGGCAGGCCGAGCAGTCCGGGCAATTGCGAAAAGATGATATGGACGGCGATGCCGGCCAGAAAACCCGTCGTGACCGGCACCGACAGGAGGTCGGCGACCCAACCAAGGCGAAAGACACCGCTCAGAATCACGATCAGCCCGACCATCAGCGCCAGCATGGAAGCCAGCGCCAGATAGTGCGGCGACCCGGCTGCGGCGAGCACGGCGAGACTGCCGGCAAAGAGAGGCGTGATGGTCGAATCCGCACCGGCCGACAGGTGCCGGTTGGCACCGAACAGGGCGAACGCCACCGAACCGGCAACAAAAGCGAAGAAGCCGACCTCGGGAGCAAAGCCGCCGAGGCGGGCGGTCGCCATCTGTTCGGGAATGGCGATCGCGGCCAGTGTGAGGCCCGCGACCAGATCGCCGTTCAGATCCCTCGGCGTCCAACCACTCAGGGCTCGCAACGGCAGCCAAGAGGTCCAATTCATCGCGCTCGTGGCTTTCGCTGGGGGAAAACGGTCCATCGCAGGCTTTTGCCTTGGTGGCGGCGAAACCGCCTTGGCCATATCGTCGCAATCAGTGGTATCCTTTTGAAATTACCACTAAAATTGACACTGGAAAAGTGTCGCAGATATTGGAGTTTCGGGCTTGCTTCCTATATAAGCAGCGAGTGATTCCTGATTAGATTGTGATCCGATTTGACCGACCAAAAGACACCGCGCGGCGCCGACGGCGGCCCCACCGGCATCGAGCCGATCTCCATCGTCGAGGAGATGCAGCGCTCCTATCTCGATTACGCAATGAGCGTGATCGTCAGCCGTGCGCTGCCGGACGTGCGCGACGGCCTGAAGCCGGTGCATCGCCGCATTCTCTTCGCCTCGCATGAGAGCGGTTACCACTGGAACCGCAAATATGTGAAGTCGGCGCGCCCGGTCGCCGACGTGATGGGTAAATACCATCCGCATGGCGACGCCTCGATCTACGACGCTTTGGTGCGTATGGCGCAGGACTGGTCGCTGCGCGTGCCGCTTATCGACGGACAGGGCAATTTCGGCTCCATCGACGGCGATCCGCCGGCGGCGATGCGCTATACCGAATCGCGGCTGACCAAGGTCGCGCATGAGCTGCTGGAGGATATCGACAAGGACACCGTCGATTTCCAGGACACCTATGATGCGTCCGGCAGCGAGCCCAAGGTTCTGCCGGCACGGTTCCCCAATCTGCTGGTCAACGGCTCCGGCGGCATTGCCGTCGGCATGGCGACCAACATCCCGCCGCACAATCTCAGCGAAGTCTGCAACGGCGCCATCGCCATCATCGACAATCCGGCGATCGACCTGCCGGCACTGATGGAGATCATCCCGGGGCCGGATTTCCCGACCGGCGGCATCGTGCTTGGCCGTTCCGGCATCTACAGCGCCTATTCAACCGGCCGCGGCTCCATTGTCATGCGCGGCAAGGTCAACATCGAACAACGCGGCAACGACCGCGAGTCGATCATCATCACCGAGGTTCCCTACCAGGTGAACAAGTCGTCGATGATCGAGAAGATGGCCGAACTGGTGCGCGACAAGCGCATCGAGGGCATTTCCGACATCCGCGACGAGAGTGACCGCCAGGGCTACCGCGTCGTCATCGAACTGAAGCGCGACGCCGTCGCCGACGTCATCCTCAACCAGCTTTACCGCTTCACGCCGCTGCAGACCTCCTTCGGCGCCAATATGGTTGCGCTCAACGGCGGCAAGCCGGAACTGCTGACGTTGACCGACATGCTGAGGGCGTTCGTCGCCTTCCGCGAGGAAGTGATCACCCGGCGTACGAAATTCCTGCTGCGCAAGGCGCGCGACCGCGCCCATGTCCTGGTCGGTCTCGCCATCGCCGTCGCCAACATCGACGAAGTGATCAAGCTCATCCGCACCGCACCGGATCCGCAGACGGCGCGTGAGCAGTTGATGGAGCGGCGGTGGCCGTCTGGCGACGTCGAATCGCTGATCCTGTTGATCGACGACCCGCGTCATCGCATCAACGAGGACGGCACCTACAATCTGTCCGAGGAGCAGGCGCGCGCCATCCTCGAACTGCGTCTGCAGCGCCTGACCGCGCTCGGCCGCGACGAGATCGCCGACGAGTTGAACACGATCGGCGCCGAAATCATTGATTATCTGGACATTTTGTCTTCCCGTGCTCGGGTTCAGCAGATCGTCAAGGATGAGCTTGCCGCCGTTCGAGACGAGTTTGGCACGCCACGCCGCACCGAGCTCACCGATGGTGGCGCGGACATGGAAGACGAGGACCTGATCCAGCGCGAGGATATGGTCGTTACGGTGAGCCATTCCGGCTACATCAAGCGCGTGCCGCTGTCGCTCTACCGGGCGCAGCGCCGCGGCGGCAAGGGCCGCTCCGGCATGTCGACCAAGGAAGAGGATTTCGTCACCCGGCTGTTCGTTGCCAACACGCACACGCCGGTACTGTTCTTCTCCTCGCGCGGCATCGTCTACAAGGAGAAGGTCTGGCGGCTGCCGATCGGCAACCCGCAATCGCGCGGCAAGGCGCTGATCAACATGCTGCCGCTGGAGCAGGGCGAGCGCATCACCACCATCATGCCGCTGCCCGAGGACGAGACCAGCTGGGGCGAGCTCGATGTGATGTTCGCCACCACGCGTGGCACCGTGCGACGCAACAAACTTTCCGACTTCGTCCAGGTCAACCGCAACGGCAAGATTGCCATGAAGTTGGAGGAGGAGGGCGACGAGATCCTTGGCGTAGAGACCTGCACCGACAATGACGATGTGCTGCTCACCGCCAGCTCCGGCCAGTGCATCCGCTTTTCGGTCGGCGACGTGYGCGTGTTCCAGAGCCGCAATTCGGTCGGCGTGCGCGGCATAACCATGGCCGAGACCGACCGCATCATCTCGATGTCGGTGATCGAGAATGTCGATGCGCCGCCGGCCGAACGCGCCGCCTATCTCAAGCGGGCAGCGGCCGAACGGCGCCTTGCCGCTGGCATCGCGGCTGGCGAAGAGGAAGAGATCGCGCTGACCAATGAAGAGGTCGGCGAGGAGACTGAGCTTTCCGACGAGCGCTACGAGTTCCTCAAGCAACACGAGCAGTACGTGCTGACGGTGACCGAATATGGTTACGGCAAGCGCTCGTCGTCCTATGATTTCCGGCTGACCGGACGCGGCGGCAAGGGCATTCGTGCCACCGACGTTTCGAAGGTAGCCGAGATCGGCAGGCTGGTGGCGACCTTCCCGGTCGGCAATGACGACCAGATCATGCTGGTGTCGGACGGCGGTACCGTCATTCGGGTGCCGGTGAACGGCATCCGTTTCGCCAGCCGCGCCACCAAGGGCGTGACCATCTTCAACACTGCTGAAGGTGAAAAGGTGGTTTCGGTCGAGCGGATATCCGAACCGCAGGCGGACGAGGAAATCGAAGAAAGCGCCGGCTCTGAGATTGATCCGACGGCGGACGCCGGCCCGGACAGCGCTGAATAAGTCCAGCGCCAGGTTTTGACATAGCAACGCCGGCCCATTGGCCGGCGTGGTGGCACGTTCAGGCGAAACTTAGTAGTGTCGATATGGCTTGCGGGGGCCAAAACCTTCGAAGCGCTTAGTGTTGGCCTTGATGCGGATGCGCTGAGCCTCCTGATGCAAGCCGAAAACGGTGGCGATCAGCATGGCGACGGTCATTGCGGTGGCGAGCATGTAGATCAGCATGTGTGTGTTCTCCTGCGCCTAACAACGAAGATATGGGATTTTGGTTTCATCTTATTAAGGTGCAACCTGGTGAACGCTGCGTGAAGGCTTCGTGATCAGCATGTTCATCTGTCGTTCACGTGGCGGAAAAGGTTCACGACCGGCTCGCCAATCGGATTTGCCTTTGCGAGAGAGGCTCGTTAGAAGCACCAGCCATGACTGAACGCATCGCCCTCTATGCCGGCTCCTTCGACCCGTTGACCAACGGCCATCTCGACGTGCTGAAAGCGTCGCTGGCGGTGGCCGACGTCGTCTATGCGGCCATCGGCATCCACCCGGGCAAGCAGCCGCTGTTTTCCTTCGAGGAAYGGGTGGCGCTGATCGAGAGTGCGACGAAGACTTTATTTGGCCGCGACGGTGCGCGCATCAAGGTTGTGGCCTTCGACGGGCTGGTCATCGACGCGGCCAGGAAGCAGGGCGCCTCGATCATGATCCGAGGCCTGCGCGACGGCACCGACCTCGACTACGAGATGCAGATGGCCGGCATGAACGAGACCATGGCGCCTGAACTGCAGACGGTTTTTCTGCCCGCCAGCCCGTCCGTGCGCACCATTACCGCCACACTTGTCCGCCAGATTGCCTCGATGGGAGGCGACATCCGCCCCTTCGTGCCGGCGGCGGTTGCCGGTGCGCTCACCGCCAAATTCGCGAAATAAGATCCCGGAGATTGATATGCAGCTGAAAAAGCTTGCCTCGTTCCTCATTGTGCTTGCCGGTCTTGTGACTTCGTCTGTCTCGGCCTTCGCCGCCGACCCGGAAAACACCATGATCATCACGCTGAAGGACGGCGACGTCACCATCGCGCTTCGGCCCGATCTGGCACCCAAGAACGTCGCGCAGATCAAGAAGCTGGTGCGCCAGGGCGCCTATGACAACGTCGCCTTCCACCGCGTCATCGACGGCTTCATGGCGCAGACCGGCGACGTCAAGTTCGGTAACATGAAGAAGGGTTTTAGCGCCGAGGCCGTCGGCACCGGCGGTTCCGATCAACCCGACCTGCCTGCCGAATTCTCGCAGACCGAACACTACAAGCGCGGCGTGGTCGGCATGGCCCGCTCGCAGGACCCCAACTCCGCCAATTCGCAGTTCTTCATCATGTTCGCGCCGGCGCCGCCCCTCGATGGCCAATACACCATCGTCGGCACCGTCGTCAGCGGCATGGAACTGGTGGACCACATCAAGAAGGGCGACGAAGCGGACAATGGCACGGTCACCGACCCTGACCGGATGCTCAAGGTGCGCATCGCCGCAGACAAGTAAAGTTGTCGAATAACTCTGTTTTCTGAAAAGGATATCTGACATGGCCGAGATCAAGGACCGCGAAAACGCGCTCATCATGGAGACGACCAAGGGCAACGTCGTCATCGAACTTTTCCCCGACCTGGCGCCCGGCCATGTCGCCCGTATCAAGGAACTGGCACGCGAAGGCGCCTATGACGGCGTGGTCTTCCACCGCGTCATCGACGGCTTCATGGCGCAGACCGGCGACGTCAAGTTCGGCAATTCCAGCAAGCCCTCCTTTGCTCCGTCGCGTGCGGGCATGGGCGGCTCCGACAAGCCCGACCTCAAGGCTGAATTCTCCAACGCCAACCATGGGCGCGGCACCTGTTCGATGGCCCGTTCGCAAAACCCGAACTCGGCCAATTCGCAGTTCTTCATCTGCTTCGACGATGCCGCCTTCCTCAACCGCCAGTACACGGTCTGGGGCCAGGTCATCGAAGGCATGGACAATGTCGACAAGATCAAGCGCGGCGAGCCGGTGCCGGATCCTGACAAGATCGTGTCGCTGAAGGT